>NZ_JAYXBQ010000022.1:0-904 GCF_039668335.1 Mycobacterium sp. SM3041
CAGGCCAATCTGCCGGGAAAAGGGTCTACCCGCTCGTGAAAGAGCTCGCCGCCGACGGGATCCCCGTCGCGGTGACGTGCCGGGTACTCAAGCTCTCCCGCCAACCGTATTACCGCTGGCTGGCCGACCCCATCACCGAGGCCGAACTCATCGAGGCCTACCGCGCCAATGCGCTGTTCGACGCGCACGCAGACGATCCGGAGTTCGGCTACCGCTACCTCGTGGAGGAGGCGCGCGATGCCGGCGAGCCGATGGCCGAGCGCACCGCATGGCGGATCTGCTCGCAGAATCGACTGTGGAGCGTGTTTGGTAAGAAACGCGGCAAGAACGGCAAAGTCGGGCCGCCGGTGCACGACGATCTTGTCGAGCGTGACTTCACCGCTGAAGGGCCAAATCAGTTGTGGCTCAGTGACATCACTGAGCACCGCACCGGTGAGGGCAAGCTCTACCTCTGTGCGATTAAGGACGTGTTCTCCAACCGGATCGTCGGCTACAGCATCGACTCCCGAATGAAGTCACAACTGGCCATCCGGGCACTACACAGCGCGGTAGCCCGACGCGGAGATGTCGCGGGGTGCATTCTGCACTCGGATCGCGGATCTCAGTTCCGGTCAAGGAAATTCGTACACGCCTTGAATCAACACGAGATGGTCGGCTCTATGGGCCGTGTCGGAGCCGCCGGCGACAACGCCGCCATGGAGAGCTTCTTTAGCCTGCTGCAGAAGAACGTGCTCGACCGCCGCCGCTGGGACACCCGAGAACAACTCCGCATCGCGATCGTCACCTGGATCGAGCGCACCTACCACCGGCGCCGCCGCCAGTCCGGCCTCGGGCGGTTGACCCCGATCGAATTCGAAGCAATCATGACCACACCGGCCAGTCAGGCCGCGTGACCGAAACTGTC
>NZ_JAYXBQ010000023.1:0-2764 GCF_039668335.1 Mycobacterium sp. SM3041
CATCGCCAAGCGACTAGGACGGGCGCCCTCGACGATCAGCCGGGAGATCAAACGCAACAGCTCTGATGGCCGCAACAAGTACCGGCCGCAGTTCCGTTTCGGTGCCCCGTGGCGGGGCGGACCGTTGCGACGCCCGCACTATTTCCCCAGCGCCGCCCAGGGCCGCGCCCAGCGCAAGGCCCGGCGACCGCATCCGCGCAAGCTGGCTACCAGCGCTCGTCTGCATACCCAGGTGCAGACTTGGCTCAAAGATTTCCTCAGCCCCGAGCAGATCGCCCGGCAGCTGGTGGTTGAGTTTCCCGACGATCTGGAGATGCGGGTGTCCCACGAGACGATCTACCAGTCGATCTACGTGCAGGGCAAAGGCAATCTGCGTCGGGAACTGCACACCTGCCTGCGCACTGGGCGAGCGTTGCGTCACCCACGCCGCCGGGCCGGGGAACGCCGCGGACGCATCCCCGGAATTATCAACATCAGTGAGCGTCCCGCCGAGGCCCTCGACCGGGCTGTGGCCGGGCACTGGGAAGGCGACCTGATCCTGGGCAGCACCGAATCAGGGTCAGCGATCGGGACGCTGGTCGAGCGGTCCACGCGGTACGCGGTGCTGCTGCATCTGCCCGAGAACCACACCGCTGAGGCGGTACAGAACGCCATCGTGGCCAAGATGCCCCGGCTGCCGGCGATGCTGCGTCAAACCTTGACTTGGGATCAGGGCAAGGAGATGGCCAACCACGCCCAGATCACCGAAGCGATCGATCTGGACATTTACTTCTGCGACCCGCACTCGCCTTGGCAGCGCGGCACCAACGAAAACACCAACGGTCTTCTGCGCCAGTGGTTCCCCAAGGGCAGCGATCTATCGATATTTCCTGAGGACTATCTGGACCACGTCGCCGCCAAACTCAACAACCGGCCACGCAAACCCCTGGACTGGAAAACACCCGCCCAACGCCTCGACGAACTACTGTCCGACCCGTCCGATCCACCCGCTGTTGCACTAGGACCTTGAATCCACCACGATTTTCGTGCCGGAAACCGGGCCGATCGGATGTGTCCTTCGCCGCCGTGGGCTTCGCGAGCGGACACTTCCCGTTGTAGGCACGCGGCCAGGTATTCTTCGTGGCTCCAGTTCTCCGCGCGAGCCCGCTCGGCGAGCCTTTCGGTGGCATCGCGCAACGTCGGTGCCTTCAATGCCCTTGTCAGGTAGGCGATTTCAGCGCGGACATCACGGCCGGCTGGGCTGGTTTTCGCGGTCGCCATCAGGCCACCCCGCCATCGAGGTCCACACCGAACGCGGTGTCGTAATCGGTCAGCGATCGGGTCACGACTTGCGGTTCAGCCACGGCGTGTTTGGCTGCTATTCGCCTGCGCCGCAGTACTTTCGCCGCCTCAACGTGCGCCGGGTCCGACAGGGTCTGATGCGTTGCCCAGATACGTTCATGCTCGGCGACCAGTTCCCCGTCGCAGAACGCGTGGACTCGATCCAGATCCGCCCGCACCAGCACCCGCCGTCCGACGGCCCCGGGATGCACCGAGTAATCATTGCCGTCCAGACGCACATAGTGATCGCGCGGCAGGCGCAACGAGGCACACCAGTTTGCGGACCAGGGCGGTGCTTGACGACGGTGAGTGGGTGATCAACGGATCGAAGATTTGGACCTCCGCCGGTCATCTCGCAAACTGGATTTTCGTCTTGTGTCGGACGGACGTGGACGCCTCCAAACACAGGGGGATCTCCTTCCTCCTCGTACCGATGAATCAGCCGGGCGTCGAGGTTCGGCCCATCAAGAACATGGTCGGTCAGACGATGTTCAATGAAGTATTCTTCACTGACGCTCGGACCTCGGCGGGCAACATTGTGGGGGAGCTCAACGGCGGATGGTCGGTGGCGATGACCCTGCTCGGTTTCGAGCGCGGAACCAGCGTCACCACCGACGCAATCCGATTTCAAGCCGACGTCACTCGGCTCATTGACCTGGCGCGAGAGCGAGGCAAGACGAGCGACCCGCACATCCGTGAACAACTCGCGTGGGCCTGCAGCCGCGTCGAGATCATGCGCTGTCGTGGCTACCAAGCGTTGTCGCGCTTCTTGAAGGGTGAGTATCCCGGAGCCGAGGCGGCGATGACGAAGATAATCTGGAGTGAGTTCTTCCAACGTGAAACCGAACTTGCAATGGAGATACTCGGGTCGGACGTGCTCACGCCGTCTGGCACGGGAACAAATGGAGCCTTGATAACGGCGGACCTCGGTACGCCGAACGCGTCGCTCGCGTGGGTTGAGTCTGCGCTCGCCGCAAGGGCCGCAACGATTTACGCGGGTAGCTCTCAAGTGCAGCGAAATATTGTTGGGGAGAAGCTGCTCGGTTTGCCCAAGGAGCCACGACTTGACTCTGGTCCGTTCCGCACCTTGGTCGGCGCCCGAGAAGGATAGGTGTTTGCATTGCGTGCGTGAGCGGTTATCGTGCGCAGTGCTCTGATACCGGGCGGTTTCGCGGTCACAACCGTCGCTTCTTCTGCATGAGACGTGGAGAACCTCTCCATGGCCGCGTTGTCGCCAGCTGTCCCGACGCGGTCCATCGATCCGACCGTGACGTGTCGATGCAGATTGTGAACGAATTTCCTTGACCTGAACTGAGATCCGCGATCGGGATACAGAATGCAGCCTCCGACGTCACCGCGTCGGGAGTCGATCGAGTAGCCGATGATCCGGTTGGAGAACACGTCCTTGATTGCGCACAGGCATAGTGTGAGGTTGCCCCCGGAT
>NZ_JAYXBQ010000024.1:0-5937 GCF_039668335.1 Mycobacterium sp. SM3041
CCAATCACTGGTCCACACCGCCCGTGCAGCCCCACACCACGGGCGCTCCAGTCGTCAGGGGCGGCGCGTCCACCACCGGCCCGCCCCTGGCGACAACCTCGGCTTCGACGAAAGGACAGCACCGAAAATGACCAGCACTGAACGTCTTTGGATGACGCGTGAGGCCCATACGCGGCTGCAGGCCGAACTGACCGTGCTGCGTTCACGACCGGGTATCGAAGTTCGTGGCGACGTCATGGACACCGACGACAACCTCGTCGAGAATTACTTGGCGCGACAAGCGCGCATGCGTCAGATTCAAGATCTGCTGTCCAATGCCGTGGTCGGTGAAGACCCGCCCGACGACGGGATCGCTGAACCGGGAATGGTCCTGACCGTTCGCTACGACGACACCGGGGACATCGAGACGTTTCTGCTCGGTGTACGCGGTGCCGAGGACCCCGATGTCGATGTGTATTCCATGCAATCACCGCTGGGCAGCGCGGTCGCCGGCGCACATGTCGGCGAGCAACGCACCTACCCCATCCCCAGCGGGGCCAGCGTGCCCATCACGCTACTCAAGGCGGTCCCTTACGGAATGCATGCCCCGAACTCGACATCCGGCGACACCTAAAGAACTTGAAATGTCCTACCGCGCAACCGGTCTCGCGACGAATGGAAATGACATGGCCACCACGACACGAGTCTGGATCTCCCCACAAGCCTACGAACGGCTGCACCGCGAACTGGACACCCTGCGTTATCTTCACTCCGCCGGAACGGCCGACGAGAACATCGACGCGAACGCCGCAGCAGTGCGACGCGCGTGGGAGAAGCGGATTCAGCAGATTCATGACCTGCTGATCAATGCCGTCGTCGGCGAAGACCCACCCAACGACGGCATTGCCGAACCCGGGATGGTGGTCACCATCCGACACGACGCCACCGGGGACTTCGAGACGTTCCTACTCGGCGTACAGGGCGCCGAATACGCCGACATGCCCGTCCATTCCATCGAATCCCCGTTGGGCGCCGCCATTGCAGGCGCGTGCGCCGGGCAACGACGCACCTACCGACTGTCCAGCGGCATCCCGGTGACAGTCACGCTGGCCAAAGCCGTGCCCTACGGCCTCCACATCGCCGACCTGGACCAGTCCGCACCGCAGTGAGACCGCGTAACCGCACAACACTCTGAGCTGCGGAAATCACTCCGCTTGTATCGCTGAGTCTTATATGTACTTGCGTCTATATAGATAGCTGGGCATACTGACTTCATGGACGTCTTCGAAGCGGTCGCCGAACCGAACCGGCGCGCGCTGCTCGACGTACTCGCCGAGGGCGAACGCACCGCGGGCGAGCTGGTCGCCACGCTCCCGGGACTGACGCAACCGACGGTCTCCCGTCACCTCCGGGTGTTGCGGGAAGTCGGACTGGTCGAGGTCCGGCCCGATGCCCAACGACGCATCTACGCGCTGCGCGCCGACGGTCTGGTCGAGATGGACCAGTGGATCGACCGCTACCGCCGCTACTGGACCAACCATCTGGATGCCCTTGAGCGCCATCTGGATTCGACATTCGAGGAGGAACATGACAACCGATGAACTCGAGGGCGTCGTCACGGTCGACGGCGACCGCGCAACCCTGACATTCGAGCGGCGCCTGAAGCACCCCGTCGAGCGGGTGTGGGCCGCGATCACCGAGCCCGCGCATCGCGACATCTGGATGGGCAAGACCGTCATCGACGGACGAGAGGGCGGCTCGATCGAGACGGTCGCCTCGGGCCCGCCCGTGCCACCGGAAATGAAGCGCATGACGGGCCGCATCCTGGTCTGGGATCCGCCGCACGTGTTCGAGCATGAGTGGCACCAACAGATCGTCGAACCCGGCGTGGTCCGCTACGAACTCACCGCCGACGGCACCGGCACCCTGCTCCGGATGACCCATCGCGGCCTCGGAGTGCCCAACGCCAACGGATTCCGGCCTGGCACACAGGCTTTCCTCGACCGGCTGCAGGCGCTGCTCGACGGCACTCCCCTGCCCGGCTGGCTGGAGCGATACGCCGAGATCGCCGGGCACAGCCCGCTGGACGCCCCACCCGCAGGCCCCAAAACCCAGGAGTAATCGATGTCGGACAACACCTTTCACGACGCCCCGTCAGTGGTTGTGGCCTACCAGTCCGGGTTCGGGCACACCGCGTTCCTCACCGAGGCGGTCGCCGCCGGAGCCAAATCGGCCGGCGCGACCGTCACCATGATCCGGTTGGATGATCTCACCGAAGACGATTGGCAGACGCTGGACAGCGCGGACGCGATCATCTTCGGTACCGCCACCTACATGGGCAATGTATCGGCGGCATTCCAGACGTTCGCCGAGCAGACGGGCCGGCGCTGCCAGCAGGGCACGTGGCGCGACAAGGTCGCCGCCGGGTTCACCAACTCCGGGAGCAAGAGCGGTGACAAGCTCAATTCGCTTGTCTCGCTGGCGGTGTTCGCCGCCCAGCATCACATGCACTGGGTGAACCTCGGCCTGGGTCCGGGCTGGAATCACTCCACCGCAAGCGCGGACGAGCTGAACAGGCTGGGCTTCTGGCTCGGTGCCGCGGCAGCGACCGACGTCGACGCCAATCCCGACCAGGTACACCCGTCCGACGTGGCGACGTGCGAACACCTGGGCCGGCGCGTCGCCGAGGTCACCCGGCAACTGGTCGCCGGACGCGGTGTCGCACAGGCTGTTACGGAGCCCGTTACTGCAGGGGCCTGAGCCCCTCGAGCATCGTGGGTACCAACTCGGCGACGGTCGGATGGATGTGCACGGTGTGCGTCATGGTGGTGTACGGGGCTTTTGCGGCCATCAGATCGAGGATGCAGTGCACCACCTCGTCACCGCCGACACCGAGAATGGACGCGCCGAGAATCTGGTTGGTCTCGGCGTCGACCACGACCTTCATGAAGCCCTGCGTCTCCCCTTTTTCGACCGCGCGGCCGACGCGGGTCATCGGCCTCTTGCCCACCAACGCTTTTCGGCCCGACTCCCGAACCTGGGCCTCGGTCAGGCCGGCGCGCCCGAGCGGCGGATCGATGTACAGGGCATAGGTGGGGATGCGGTCGCTGACCCGGCGGGGTTCATTGTCGAGCAGGTTGGCGGCGACGATCTCGAAGTCGTTGTACGACGTATGAGTGAACGCGCCCTTGCCGTTGCAGTCGCCCATGGCCCAGATGTGGTCGACGGTGGTCCGCAGCTGATCGTCGACGGTGATGTATCCGCGCGAATCCGTCGCCACGCCGGCCTTTTCGAGACCCAGGTCGTCGGTGTTGGGCACCCGGCCGACCGCGACCAGCAGGTGTGAGCCCGATACGACGGCGCTGCCGGTGCTGACCGCCACCCCGTCACCGTCCTTGGCCACCCGAATGTCGCTGGCGCCCAGATGAACTGTGATGCCCTCATGTTCGAGGATGTCCTTGATGGCGGCGCAGACGTCGTCGTCTTCGCGCGAGGCGAGCCGCGGTCCCCGCTCGACCACCGTGACCTCGGCGCCGAACCGGCGGAACATCTGCGCAAACTCGAGGCCGATGTAACTGCCGCCGATGATCACCAGATGCTCTGGCACCGTGTCGAGTTCGAGGATGCCGACGTTCGTGAGGTAGTCGACGTCGTTCAGGCCGGGGATGTCCGGGGCCGTCGCACGGCCGCCGGTGTTGAGGAAGATCTGCTTGCCGGTGATCAGTTGGTCACCGACCTGGAGGGTGTGTGGGTCGAGAAAGCGTGCGTGGCCGCGCAGCAGCGTGCAGCCGTCCATGCCCTCCAGCCAGCTTTCGACGCCCTCACGGTCTGCGGTGACGATCCCGTCCTTGCGGCCCTTGACTTTTGCCATGTCGACGGTGACGTCGCCGGTGCCGATGCCGTATTCGGCACCGCGGCGGGCCAGGTGTGCGGCGTAGGCGCTGGCGACCAACGTCTTGGTCGGGATACAGCCGTAGTTCACGCACGTGCCGCCGACGAGCTTGCGTTCGATGACGGCGACAGTCCGGCCGGCCTCGGTGAGTCGGCCGGCCAGAGGCGGTCCCGCTTGTCCCGCGCCGACGATGATGGCGTCGAACGCGGTGGCCTCAGACGACGACATACGGACCGATGGCACTCAGTGCGACGGCCGCAATCGCGAAGCCACCACCGACCGCGAGGACGTCCTCGGCGAGCGCGACCGGCAGGTCGTGTCCGCCGTTGCGCGCCACCAGGATTCGGCGCGCATGAAAGCCTGCCAGCGTCCCGATGACCGCGCCGATCATGCCGCCGCCCATCCCGATGAACGTGTGGTGCCACCCGGCGCCGATGACCGCACCGGCGAACGCACCGGTGAACAACCGGGCCCCGAACTGCGACGGCACCGTTCGCGCCGGCGTCTTGGGCAGCTGGTCGGTGATCAACTCGACCACCAACAGGATCGTCAGCACCGTCACCGTGATCCAGTTGCCGACCCATTCGGCCCAGGTACCCACCAGCGGCAACCAGCCGAGCTTGGCGCCCCAGGCCACCACGGCGGGTGGAGTCAGCGCCCGCAGGCCCGCGACCACACCAATGAGTAAGGCGAACAGCAGAACCAGCGCTTGCGTCACGTGACCCTCCGTCAGATTGCGGACCTCACGGCGACGCTAACACCGGCACGGGTCAGAAGCGACAGAACCGGATATCGGACGCCAAGATCGCCTTGGCCCCGATGGCCGCGAGCTCATCCATGATGGCGTTGACCTGGCGCCGCGGTACCAGGGCGCGCACCGCGACCCAGTCTGCGTCGGCCAGCGGCGCGATGGTCGGCGATTCGAGACCCGGCGTGATGGCCGTTGCCTGCTCCAAAACGCTGCGCGGGCAGTCATAGTCGAGCATCAGGTACTGCTGCCCGAACACGACGCCCTGGATGCGGGCCGCGAGCTGGTCGCGAGCCGGATCCGGCGCGACGTCGGCGCGCTCGATGAGAACTGCTTCCGAATCGCACAGCGATTCACCGAAGGCCACGAGGTTGTGCAGCGCCAGGGTCCGGCCGGATCCGACGACGTCCGCGATGGCGTCAGCGACACCGAGCTGGATCGAGATTTCCACCGCGCCGTCGAGGCGGATCACAGTGGCGTCAATCCCCTTGTCGGCCAGGTCTTTCCGCACCAGGTTCGGGTAGGCGCTGGCAACGCGCTTACCGGCCAGGTCGGCGACGGTCCAGTCCCGCCCCTTGGGTGCGGCATACCGGAACGTCGAGGATCCGAAACCCAGGGCCAATCGCTCGTTGACGGGCGCCATCGACTCGGCGGCCAGGTCGCGGCCGGTGATGCCGAAGTCCAACTGCCCGGAGCCCACGTAGATGGCAATGTCCTTGGGGCGCAGGAAGAAGAACTCGACCTTGTTCACCGGGTCGACGACCGTCAGATCCTTGGGATCAGTGCGGCGGCGGTATCCGGCCTCGGACAGGATGTGGGCGGCGGACTCGCTGAGCGCGCCCTTGTTCGGGACGGCGACGCGCAGGAGGCCGTTCGATGCGCCGGTCACAGCTTGCCGTACACGTCGTCGAGGGTCAGGCCGCGCTTGATCATCAGAACCTGCGTCCAGTACAGGAGCTGGCTGATCTCGCCGGCCAGCTCGTCGTCGCTCTCGTGCTCAGCCGCGATCCACACTTCGCCGGCCTCTTCGATGATCTTCTTGCCCAGATGATGCACGCCGGCGTCCAACGCCGCGACGGTGCCGCTGCCGGCCGGCCGGGTCTGCGCTCGCTCACTGAGCTCGGCGAATAGCGCATCGAAGGTCTTCACGGGCTGCAATTGTTTCACGCTGGGGGCACGGGCCGTGCACGTGGCTGCCTGGGGTCGCATGTCGAGGCTACGTCGGCTCTCGAAAAAACTTTGGTCACTTTGTTAGCGCTGGTCACGGTAGGTAACTAGCGTCACATTTCCGGCGGCTTCTTGTCGGTGGTTCGAACTA
>NZ_JAYXBQ010000025.1:0-65055 GCF_039668335.1 Mycobacterium sp. SM3041
CCAGCAATGGGTTTAGGGAACTGGCACTAACCGGCCGAAAACTTACACACACCCAAAAAAACCAATCGTGTGTAAACCAAGACGACAAACATTGCACATCAGTGCCTCGCAACCACAACCCACGTATGAGTCGAACAGACCACACCCCACCACCAAAAACACACCCCACCAAAAGGGGACCGTGAACAGGCCGGTAGAGGATTAAAAAAATAGAGTTACGGCGGCAACAGCGGCAGGGAAACGCCCGGTCCCATCCCGAACCCGGAAGCTAAGCCTGCCAGCGCCGATGATACTGCCCTGCACGGGCGGAAAAGTAGGACACCGCCGAACACAAATTAGGAATCACCCCCCACATTTATGTGGGGGGTGATTCTATTTGAGGAATTTCCATTTCTAGGCTCGGAAATGTGCCCCGGGCCGGCGGCCGATTGCTTCGCCGCCGGTGCCCGGCGGGCGAGTTTGGCGAGCAAAGTTCGGCCGGTGACAGATCGGGCCGTATTCTGACCTGAGATTTCGTAGGGAAAGGTTCCAGTGGTCGACAACAGGCAGGGCGGCGATCGTCGCCCCTCGCGCAGAGACGACGGCGACGCACGACGGGGGCAGCGTCCCCAGCGTGACCGCACGCAGGCCCCCCGACGCCCCGGCTCAGAGCGGAACGGCCGGCCGCCGCAGTCCCGTGACGAAGCGTCGGATCGCCCGTCCGGTCCCCGGCTGCCCGACGACGTCGAAGCCAAGCAGCTGTCGCCTGAGGTCCGTCGTGAACTGACGACCCTCGACAAGGCGACCGCGGACTATGTGGCCAAACACCTCGTCATGGCCGGCGATCTGCTTGAAGAAGATCCGGAAGCCGCTCTCGAGCACGCACGTGCCGCGCGGAACCGGGCGTCGCGCATCGCGGCGATCCGTGAGGCCGTCGGTATCGCGGCCTACCACTGTGGTGACTGGGCGCAGGCCCTGTCCGAGCTGCGTGCGGCCCGGCGGATGGGCAGCAAGTCGCCACTGCTGGCTCTGATCGCCGACTGCGAGCGGGGTGTCGGCCGTCCAGAGCGCGCCATCGAGTTGGGCCGCAGTCCGGAAGCCGAGCAGCTCACCGGTGATGACGCCGACGAACTGAAGATCGTCCTGGCCGGTGCGCGGTGCGACCTGGGTCAGCCCGCGCAAGCGTTGGCGCTGTTGTCGAACCCGCCGCTGGATTCCACTCGGACGGGCCAGACCGCTGCTCGCCTGTTCTACGTGTACGCCGAGACACTGCTGGCCCTCGACCGCAAGAACGACGCACTCCAGTGGTTCCTGCACGCGGCCGCCGCGGACCTGGAAGGCGTCACGGACGCCGAGGACCGCGTCGCCGAATTGGGCTGACGTGGCGACGCTGGCTCAGCTGCACGACTGTCTGCTCCTGGATCTCGACGGCACCGTCTTCCGTGGTCATGAGGCCACCGAAGGTGCTGTCGATGCCCTCGCCGCGATCACGTCCCGCAAGCTCTATGTGACCAACAACGCGTCCCGAACGCCGGCCGAGGTGGCCGACCATCTCGATGCGCTCGGTTTCTCCGCGGATGCCGATGACGTGGTGACCAGTGCCCAGAGTGCGGCGCACCTGTTGGCGCTTCAGCTGCCCGCCGGCGCCAGGGTCCTGGTCATCGGTACCGAAGCACTGGCTGCCGAGGTCGCCAATGTCGGTCTGGAGCCCGTGCGGCAGTTCAGCGACGATCCGGTCGCGGTCGTCCAGGGCCATTCGCCCCAGACCGGTTGGGCCGACCTTGCCGAAGCCGCGCTGACCATCCGGGCCGGTGGCCTCTGGGTAGCGGCGAACAGCGACAAGACGCTGCCGTCCGAGCGCGGATTGCTGCCCGGCAACGGCTCGATGGTCGCCGCACTGCAGACCGCCACCGAACAGGTGCCACAGGTCGCCGGTAAGCCACAGCCCACGTTGATGAACGACGCCCTGGCCCGCGGTCAGTATGGAACCCCGTTGGTCGTCGGCGACCGGCTCGACACCGATATCGCAGGGGCGAATGCCGCCGGACTGCCCAGCCTGATGGTCCTGACCGGGGTGAACAGCGCCGCCGACATGGTGCACGCCGTCCCCGGCGAGCGTCCCGACTACCTGGCGCCCGACCTGCGCTCGCTGGCGGCGCCTGCGGATGCCTTGCGAGTCGGGCCGCACCCCGCGTGGCGGGTCGAGTTGTCCGGCAACGAGGTCACCGTCCACGCCACCGGCGCACCCGTCGACGACGAACTGTCGGTGGTCCGCGCGACGGCCGGTGCCGTATGGTCCGGCGCCGTCTCGGGTCGGGTGCTCATCGCGGCCGGGGACGACACGGCGCGCGCGGCATTGGATCGGTGGTCGCTGCTCGACGGCACCGATCCGCTAGCGTGAACATCGCTATGAGTACCGATCCTGACCAGATCCGCGAAGACATCGCGGTCCTGCTGTCCCATCTCCCGGATTTGTCCGGCGAGGGCGACGAGACGCCGGACCTCGAGGCTGTCGCGGCGGGTTTGGACCACGCCCACAATCTGCTGGTCCGGGCCCTGGAATCGGTCGAGAAGGGGTGACGGGCACGTGACGCGACGCGCACGTGTTGATGCCGAACTCGTCCGGCGGGGGCTCGCCCGGTCTCGTCAACAAGCCGCCGAACTGATCGAGGCCGGCCGCGTGACCATCGACGGTATGCGGGCATCTAAAGCCTCGACGGCGGTGACTCCCGCGGCCAATCTCCTGGTTGCCGAATCCACGGAGCGCAGCTGGGTGTCCCGTGGCGCGCACAAGCTGATCGGGGCCCTCGACGCGTTCGGCGTCTCACCCGAGGGCCGGCGCTGCCTGGACGCCGGTGCGTCCACCGGCGGATTCACCGAGGTGCTGCTGGACCGCGGAGCCCGCGAGATCGTCGCGGCCGACGTCGGCTACGGCCAGTTGGCATGGTCGCTGCGGTCCGATGATCGCGTCATCGTCATGGAGCGGACGAACGTGCGGGAGCTGACGGCAGAGGCCATCGGCGGCTCGGTCGACCTCGTCGTGGCCGATCTGTCGTTCATCTCGCTGGCCACGGTCCTACCGGCACTGACCGCATGTGCGTCGGCCCTAGCCGATATCGTTCCCATGGTGAAGCCGCAGTTCGAGGTGGGCAAGGATCGAGTCGGAGCCGGTGGTGTGGTTTCCGACCCGGAACTGCGCGCCGATGCGGTGCTGACGGTCGCGCGGCGCGCCGCGGAACTCGGCTGGCATGCGGTCGACGTCACCGCCAGCCCACTGCCCGGCCCGTCGGGCAATGTCGAGTACTTCCTGCGGCTGCGGGCCACGACCGATCAACCGCTGCAGGGCGACGCGCTCGTCGCAGCCGTCGGCCGCGCGGTTGCCGAGGGGCCGCAGTGACGCGCGAACGCACCGTCCTGCTGGTGATCCACACCGGCCGCGACGAAGCCACCGAAACCGCGACCCGCGTCGAAAAAGTACTGGGCGACAACGGAATCGGTTTGCGCGTGCTCGCCGCCGAAGCCGTCGATCGCGGTGCTCTGCACCTGGCCCCGGACCACATGCGCGCGATGGGCGTTGACATCACGGTCGTCGATCCCGACAGCCATGCGGCCGAGGGCTGCGAACTGGTCCTGGTCCTCGGCGGTGACGGCACCTTCCTGCGGGCAGCCGAGCTGGCCCGCAATGCCGAGATCCCTGTGGTCGGGGTCAACCTCGGACACATCGGGTTCCTGGCGGAGGCCGAGGCCGAGGCCATCGACCATGTGCTCGAGCGCATCATCAACAAGGACTACCGGGTCGAAGAGCGGATGACGCTCGACATCGGGGTCCGCGTCGACGGCGAGATCGTGCAGCGCGGCTGGGCGCTCAACGAAGCCAGCCTGGAGAAGAGCAGCCGGTTCGGTGTGCTGAACGTGGTGCTCGAGGTCGACGGCCGTCCGGTCTCGGCGTTCGGCTGCGACGGCGTGCTGGTGTCGGCCCCCACTGGATCCACCGCCTATGCCTTCTCCGCGGGCGGCCCGATTCTGTGGCCCGACCTCGAAGCAATCCTGGTGGTACCCAACAACGCTCACGCCCTGTTCGCCCGTCCCATGGTGACGAGCCCCGACGCATCGATCGCGATCGAGGTCGAAGCGGGCAACAATGACGCCATGGTGTTCTGCGATGGCCGTCGCCAGATGGTGGTCCCGGCCGGTGGCCGGCTGGAGGTCACCCGTTGCGAAGTCTCGCTGAAATGGGTTCGACTCGACAGCGCCCCGTTCTCCGACCGTTTGGTGCGCAAATTCCGGTTGCCGGTGAAAGGGTGGCGCGGCCAGTAATGCTGACCGAGATTCGCATCGAGGCGCTCGGCGCCATCAGTGCGGCCACTGCCGAATTCGGCCGTGGCCTGACTGTGCTGACCGGCGAAACCGGTACCGGTAAGACCATGGTGGTCACCAGCCTGCACCTGTTGGGCGGCGCGCGCGCCGACCCCAGCCGGGTGCGTTCGGGTTCGGCCCGCGCTGTCGTCGAAGGCCGTTTCACCACAACCGAACTCGGTGACGGGGTGTCGGAGCGGGTCGATGAGATTCTCGAGGCCTCCGGCGCCGACCGCGATGACGACGGCAGCGTCATCGCCGCGCGTTCGGTGAGCAAGGACGGGCCGTCGCGCGCCTACCTGGGTGGCCGCAGCGTGCCGGCGAAATCGCTGGCCACGTTCACCACGGAACTGCTTGCCCTGCACGGGCAGAATGATCAGCTGCGACTCATGCGTCCCGACGAGCAGCGCGGCGCGCTGGACCGCTACGTCGACGTGACCGGGCTGCTGGCCAAATACCGCAAGCTGCGGGACGAATGGCTCACTGCCCGAAGAGATTTGATCGACCGCCGCAACCGGGCGCGGGATCTCGCCATGGAGGCGGACCGGCTGCAGTTCGGGCTGGGGGAGATCGACGCGGTGGCGCCGGAAGCCGGCGAGGACGACGCGTTGGTCGCCGACATCCGCCGGCTGTCCGAGCTGGATGCGCTGCGGGACGCGGCGCAGACCGCCCGCGCGGCGCTGTCCGGCGAACTCGGCGATGGCCCGTCGGACGACGCCACGTCGGCACTCGATGCCGCGGCGCAGGCCAAGTCGGTGTTGTCGGCGACGGACGACTCCGTGCTGCGTGCCCTCGGCGATCGCCTGGCCGAGGCGCTTGCGGTGATCGGTGACGTGTCCGGTGAACTCGGTGACTATCTTTCGGAATTGCCCAGCGACGCAAGCACTCTGGAATCCAAGCTGGCGCGCCAGGCTGAGCTGCGCAACCTCACCCGCAAGTACGCCGCGGACATCGACGGGGTACTGCAGTGGGCGGCCGACGCCCGGCAGCGGCTGTCGCAGCTCGACGTCTCGGAAGAAGCCCTGGCCGAACTGCAGAAACAGGTCGACGAACGGCACGACAAGGTGGTGCTGGCCGCCGCCGAGGTCACCAAGGCCCGCACCAAGGCGTCGAAGTCCCTGGCGAAGGCGGTGACCGCGGAGCTCGCCGGTCTGGCGATGGGCGGCGCCGGATTCAGCATCACGGTGTCACCGCTGGAGGCACGCGCCGACGACAGCGCGCCACTGACCTTGCCGGACGGCACCCTCGTGCATGCCGGCCACGACGGCGTCGACGCCGTCGAGTTCGGTTTCACACCGCACAGCGGTTCGGACGTGCTGCCGCTGGCCAAGAGTGCGTCCGGTGGCGAGTTGTCACGCGTGATGCTGGCCCTCGAAGTGGTGCTGTCGGCGTCCGCCGAAGGCACCACCATGGTGTTCGACGAGGTCGACGCCGGTGTCGGTGGCCGCGCCGCCGTGCAGATCGGCAAGCGCCTGGCCCGGCTGGCCCGTACCCACCAGGTCATCGTCGTGACGCACCTGCCGCAGGTCGCGGCCTACGGCGACGTGCACCTGGTGGTGGAGAGCGGCCCGAAGTCGAGCCGCGTGGTGCGCCTCGAGGACGAGGACCGGGTCGCTGAGTTGGCCCGCATGCTGGCCGGACTCGGCGATACCGACAGTGGTCGCGCGCATGCTCGCGAGCTGCTCGAGGCGGCGCAGCAGGAGCATGCGGCGCCTTAGGGGTTGGCGGGCGACAGCTCGGCCTGTCCCCATCTGAGTGGACTGACGTCGGTCAGCTCGATCACCTCGTGCACGATGAACTCCACTGAACACTGCGGGCCCTCGTCCCAGATGATCTCGGCGGAGCCCGTCAGCTGCAGCGTGGTCCCGGTCTGCCAGTCGGGGATCAGCAGTCCGGCGCGCGGGTTGGCGCTGATGTTGCCCAGCGTCATGAACATCGAATTGCCGCGGTAGTCCGGCCAGCGCAGCCGGTTCGGCGAAAGCACCTGCAGGAAGCCGGGATTGCCGCCGCGGTGCGACGCATCGGCGTTCCCGTTTGGATCGGCCGACCCGATGAAGAAGGTGTCGGTGCGGGCGACCATGCGCTGCAGACGCTCATCGAGGACGTCGGCGTGACGGACCGCCGGACGATGCGTCTCCTCGGCGACACCGTCGATGTACCTGCGCGAGATGTACTTCGGGCAGTTCGAGTACACCTGATCGGGGTGGATACGGAGCCCGTCATCGGTCGGTCGGGCGACGCCGTTGACCCGCATGCGGCGCCGGGTCTGCGGTTCGATCGCGATCATGCCGACCTGTTGGCCCGGCCGGCGTACGACATCGTGCAGCGGATCGCCGGGCACGGGCAGGGCGTCGACCACGATGGTGTGGTCGACGTCGGCGTGCACGAACCCGGCGGGGCCGGTGACCAAACTGGCCCAGACGCGGCCCGCGTCGTCTGTCGCGGCGAGCACCACCATGGGCTGCTCGGCCAGGAAGGCCGCCGCGGCGGCCGGAATCTCCGTACGGATCATCCGGCCGACGCGGACAGCGATCTCCGCCTGGCCCATGCGCCGCTGCACTTCCAGCTCACCGGCGTGGTAGGCAGTCATGGCGCGGCTCAGAAGAATCCGCAGGTGGGGGCGGCGCCGCTCGGCGCCGGAGCGGTCTCGGCGCCGCCCGGTGCGTAGATCTCCAGCCGGATGCCGTCGGGGTCGGTGAAGAAGATGCCGCCCGAGGCCGCGCCCTCGCCGTGTGCCACCACGCCGTCGTGGGCGAACGTCACGCCCAGCTCTTTGAGTGCGGCCTCCACCGTCTGAACCTGCTCGATGGTGTCGACCTGGAACGACAGGTGGTGCAGACCCGGGCTGCGGGTGGAGAACGCGCCGTCGCTCTGCTGCCACAACGTCAGCCGCAGGGTGCCCTCGGAACCCAGGAAAGCGAAACGGTGGTCGCCCTCGTCGCTGATGCCGAGCTGTTCGAAACCCAGAGCACGCCGGTAGAAGTCGACGGATCGCGACAGGTCGGTGACGTTGAGCCCGACGTGGCCGGGGGCGAGCTTGGGGGTGATGGCGGTGGTCATCGGTTCCTCCGTTGTAACTGTTGATCTGACATTTGAAGGTTAGAATCGAAGGCACAACGTGTCAACCACCAAAATGAAAATAGATGGTTAGTTGACTGTCGGGAGGCTGTCGATGTAGGAGAGGCGGTTAATCTCAGCTATGCGTGATCCGCGCCCGCACGTCGGCGAACCCCTCGCGCTGGATCTGCTGAACACCCGGTGGATGTCGGCGGAGGGGCCCCAGGATCTCCTGACCGACGTGGCGGGACTCCGATGTTGGTTGGTGGCCAACGATCTCGACGATCGTTGCGAATCCGATGAGAAGACCCGCGCGGCCCTGCTGCGGGCGCGCGAAGCCATCCTGCAGGTGGTCACCGACGGCGCGGCCGACGAGTTGAACGCCGTCCTGGACCACGGCCGTATCCGGCGGTCCCTCGCGGAGTCCGGGCCGCACGACGACGTGGACGTGCCCCGATCCGAATGGTTGCCTGGTTGGCTCGCGGCCGACAATCTGCTGCAGCTGCTGGCGGAATCGGCCGGCCGGATCAAGCAGTGCGCGCACCCGCACTGCGTGCTGTGGTTCTACGACACGTCGAAGAACGGCACCCGGCGCTGGCACTCGATGACCACGTGCGGCAACCGCGCCAAGGCCGCCCGGCACTATGCGGCGAAGCGAGATTGAGATCATTCAGCTGTTACGGATGTGACAAAAGAAAACTTCTGAGGCTGTTGTTACGGCGCGCCTCCACCTCTACTTGAGGGTTCATCGACAGAATCGACGCATGAAGATGGCAGCGCTGCTCACCCGAAATGCCGGACCGAAGCCGGGCGTGACTGGAACCGCCCGCGTTGACCGTGACATCGACCGACTGCTGCGACGCGTCGGCCCGGGGGACATCGTCGTTCTCGATGCACTCGACCTCGACCGCATCACCGCCGACGCGCTGGTGGAGGCCGAGGTCGCCGCCGTGGTGAACGCATCGTCGTCGATCTCCGGCCGCTACCCGAACCTGGGGCCGGAAGTGCTTGTCGCCAACGGGGTTACGTTGATCGACGAGACCGGCCCGGAGGTCTTCAAGAAGGTCAAGGACGGCGCCAAGGTGCGGCTGCACAACGGCGGCATCTACAACGGCGACCGCCGTCTGGTCCTCGGCAACGAGCGCAACGACGAGCAGATCCACGAGATGATGCACGAGGCCAAGAGTGGCCTCGTGGCGCACCTGGAGGCGTTCGCCGGCAACACGATCGAGTTCATCCGCAGCGAGAGCCCGCTGCTGATCGACGGCATGGGCATCCCGGACATCGACGTCGACGTGAACCGCCGGCACGTCGTGGTGGTCACCGACGACCCGAGCGCCGAGGCTGACCTGAAGGCCATCAAGCCGTTCATCAAGGAGTACCAGCCGGTGCTCGTCGGTGTCGGCGCCGGCGCCGACACGCTGCGCAAGGCCGGCTACCGTCCCGCGCTGATCGTCGGCGATCCCGAGGAGATGAGCGCCGATGTGCTGCGGTCCGGTGCCCAGGTGGTGCTACCGGCCGACGCCGACGGCCACGCGAAAGGCCTTGAGCGCATTCAGGATCTGGGCGTCGGTGCCATGACGTTCCCGGCCGCCGGCTCGGCCGCGGACCTGGCGCTGCTGCTCGTCGACCATCACGGCGCCGCGCTGATCGTCACCGCCGGCCACCGCGCCAACATCGAAGAGTTCTTCGACCGCACACGGCAGTCCAGCACCCCGTCGACGTTCCTCACGCGCCTGAAGGTGGGGGAGAAGCTGGTCGACGCGAAAGCCGTTGCGACGCTGTACCGCAGCCGCGTCTCCGGCGGCGCCATCGCGCTGCTGGTCCTGGCGATGCTGGTCGCCGTCATCGTGGCGCTGTACGTCGCGCGCGCCGACGCCACCGTCCTGCACCTGGTGACCGACTACTGGAACCGCTTCCTGCTGTGGGCGCAGGGATTGGTGAGCTAGCCGGACGATGATTTCCCTACGCTCGCATGCGATCTCACTGGCCGCGGTGTTCCTGGCGCTGGCCATCGGGGTGATGCTCGGTTCCGGTCTGCTGTCCAACACGCTGCTGTCCGGACTTCGTGACGACAAACACGAGTTGCAGAACCAGATCAACAGCCTCACCGACGAGAAGAACGCACTGAACCAGAAGCTCAGTGCGGCAGGCGAGTTCGATGCCCAGATGTCGCCGCGCATGGTGCATGACGCGCTGGCGGGGAAATCTGTCGTGGTGTTCCGCACCCCGGACGCCGCCACCGACGACGTCGACGCGGCCGCGAAACTGATTGCGGCCGCCGGGGGTTCGGTGACGGGAACCATCGCGCTGACGCAGCAGTTCGTGGACGCCAACGCCTCGGAGAAGCTCCTGTCGGTGGTGAACTCGCCGATCGTGCCGGCCGGACGTCAGCTGAGCACCCGGACCGTCGACCAGGGCTCGCAGGCCGGTGACCTGCTGGGCATCACGCTGCTGCGCGACCGCAACCCGGCGATCCTGCCCGTCGACGACATGCAGCGCGACACCGTGCTCGCGACGCTGCGTGACACCGGGTTCGTCACCTACGGCTCGCAGCGCATCGGGGTCGCCGACAGCGCACTGATCGTCACCGGCGGCGCCCTGGGCGATGACGCCGGCAACCGGGGAGCCACGGTGGCCCGCCTGGCCTCGGGCCTGGCGCCGCACGGCGCGGGCACGCTGGTGGCCGGCCGGGACGGCTGCGCGTCGGGCACCGCGGCCGTCGCCGTCGTGCGTTCGGATGCCGGGCTGTCCGGCGCGGTCGGCACCGTCGACGACGTCAACAGCCAAGCCGGCCGGATCACCACGGTCCTGTCGCTGCAGCAACTCATCGCCGGCGGCCATCCGGCGCAGCTCGGTATCGGTCGTGGCGCCAGCTCGGTGACGGTCCTGCAGTAATTCGAGTCGCAGCGCGCCGTGGTGACCGTCACCGGCGCGTCAGTCCCAGCTCGGGCCGGTCGGTGATAGGGTGAAATTCCGTGGGTCGGCAGGCCCCAGGTAGCTCAACCGCTACGTTGCCCCATCACCACGGAGGTCGTTCTTGGCATCGCTACGCAGGCACCCACAGGCCGCGACGAAGCACATTTTTGTCAGCGGCGGGGTCGCTTCCTCGCTCGGTAAGGGTCTGACCGCCAGCAGTCTTGGCCAATTGCTCACCGCGCGTGGTCTGCACGTGACGATGCAGAAGCTGGACCCGTATCTCAACGTCGACCCCGGCACCATGAACCCGTTCCAGCACGGCGAGGTGTTCGTCACCGAGGACGGCGCCGAGACCGACCTGGACATCGGCCACTACGAGCGCTTCCTGGACCGCAACCTGTCGCGGTCGGCGAACGTCACCACCGGCCAGGTGTACTCCGAGGTCATCGCCAAGGAGCGTCGCGGCGACTACCTCGGCGACACCGTTCAGGTGATCCCGCACATCACCGACGAGATCAAGAGCCGCATCCTCGAGATGGCGCTGCCCGACGCCCAGGGCAAGCGCCCCGACGTGGTGATCACCGAAATCGGCGGCACCGTAGGCGATATCGAGTCGCAGCCGTTCCTGGAGGCGGCCCGCCAGGTCCGTCACGACGTCGGCCGGGAGAACGTCTTCTTCCTGCACGTGTCACTGGTGCCGTACCTGGCCCCGTCGGGCGAGCTGAAGACCAAGCCCACCCAGCACTCGGTGGCCGCGCTGCGCAGCATCGGTATCACGCCGGACGCGCTGATCCTGCGCTGCGACCGCGATGTGCCGGAGCCGCTGAAGAACAAGATCGCGCTGATGTGCGACGTCGACATCGACGGCGTCATCTCGACACCGGACGCCCCGTCGATCTACGACATCCCCAAGGTGCTGCACCGCGAGGAGCTCGACGCCTACGTGGTGCGCCGGCTCAACCTGCCGTTCCGCGACGTGGACTGGTCGGAGTGGGACGACCTGCTGCGCCGCGTGCACGAGCCCAAGGAGACGGTGCGAATCGCCTTGGTGGGCAAGTACATCGACCTGTCCGACGCGTACCTGTCGGTGGCCGAGGCGCTGCGCGCCGGTGGGTTCGCCCACCACTCGAAGGTCGAGATCCGCTGGGTCGCCTCCGATGACTGCGAGACCGAGCAGGGTGCGGCCGCCGCACTCGGCGACGTGCACGGCGTGCTGATCCCGGGTGGCTTCGGCATCCGTGGCATCGAGGGCAAGCTCGGCGCCATCAGCTACGCCCGCCGCCAGCGGCTGCCGCTGCTCGGCCTGTGCCTCGGATTGCAGTGCATCGTCATCGAGGCCGCGCGGTCCGTCGGCATCAGCGGCGCCAACTCGGCGGAGTTCGACGAGCACACGCCGGACCCGGTGATCGCCACCATGGCCGACCAGCTCGACGCGGTGGCCGGTGAGGCCGACCTCGGCGGCACCATGCGCCTCGGTGCGTATCCGGCCGTGCTGCAGGCGGATTCGATCGTGGCCAAGGCCTACGACGCGACCGAGGTCTCCGAACGCCACCGGCACCGCTACGAGGTGAACAACGCCTACCGCGACCGCATCTCCGAGAGCGGGCTGAAGTTCTCCGGCACGTCGCCGGACGGCCAGCTGGTCGAGTTCGTCGAGTATGACGCCGACCTGCACCCGTTCCTGGTCGGCACGCAGGCGCACCCGGAGCTCAAGAGCCGCCCGACGCGTCCGCACCCCCTGTTCGCGTCGTTCATCGGAGCGTCGCTGGACTACAAGGCGGCCGAACGCCTGCCGCTCGAGGAGATCGACTCCGAGGTGCACGGCGCCGGATCGCATGCGGAGGGTTCGGACGAGGATGCCGAGCAGCTGCAAGAATCCCGTGGCTGACCACGATTTCGCCACGCTTTCGAGCGAAACCGTCTATGTAGGAAAGATTTTCGCGTTGCGGGCCGACGAGGTCGCGATGCCCGGTGGTGGCTCGGCGCGCCGTGAGGTGGTCGAGCACTACGGGGCGGTCGCGGTGGTCGCGCTCGACGACGACGGGAACCTGGTACTGGTGTACCAATATCGGCACCCGATCGGGCGGCGGCTGTGGGAGCTGCCCGCCGGGCTGCTCGATATGGGTGACGAGCCGCCGCACGTCACCGCGGCGCGCGAACTCGAAGAGGAAACCGGCCTGGCTGCCGCACACTGGCAGCTGCTGCTCGATGTCGACTCGACGCCCGGATTCAGCGACGAGAGCGTGCGGATCTTCCTGGCGACCGGGCTGACCGACATCGGCCGGCCGCACGCGCACGACGAAGAAGCGGACCTGGTGGTCAAGCGGGTGCCGCTGGCCGATGCCGTGCGGATGGTGTTCGACGGCGAGATCGTCAATGCCCTTGCGGTGGCCGGGATTCTCGCGGCCGCCCACCGGCCGGCCGAGCTGCGGCCGCTCGACGCGC
Organism: Mycobacterium sp. SM3041; assembly: GCF_039668335.1. Taxonomy (NCBI): domain Bacteria; kingdom Bacillati; phylum Actinomycetota; class Actinomycetes; order Mycobacteriales; family Mycobacteriaceae; genus Mycobacterium; species Mycobacterium sp. SM3041. The sequence goes on from NZ_JAYXBQ010000025.1 coordinate 12,757, forward strand.
CGTGGATCGACCGCCCGTCCGCACTGCGCACCCGGCGGGAACAGGACTGATGACGGCCGCGGCGTCAGCGGGGGTCCGGTCGCGACTGGAGCAGCAGGTCCAGGGCTACCTGAACCACCTCAGCATCGAGCGGGGCGTCGCGGCCAACACGCTGAGTTCCTATCGGCGTGACATCCGGCGGTACACCGCCCATCTGGCCGGCCGCGGCATCGATGACCTGCGCGCCGTCACCGAGACCGACGTCAGTGAGTTCCTCGTCGCGCTGCGTCAGGGCGATCCCGACAACGGCGTCGTCGCGTTGTCCTCGGTCTCGGCCGCGCGGGCCGTCATCGCGGTGCGTGGGCTGCACAAGTTCGCCGCCGCCGAAGGTCTCGCCGACGCCGACGTCGCCCGCGGTGTGAAGCCACCGACACCGGGCCGACGGCTGCCCAAGAGCCTCAGCTACGACGACGTCATCGCGCTGCTGGACGGCGCGGGCGGCGACAGTGACGCCGACAATCCGCTGACGTTGCGCAACCGCGCGCTGCTGGAACTGCTGTATTCGACGGGAGCGCGCATTTCCGAGGCGGTCGGCCTCGATCGCGACGACGTCGACACCGAGTCCCGGTCGGTCATGCTGCACGGCAAGGGCGGCAAGCAGCGGCTCGTGCCCATCGGCCGGCCCGCCGTCACGGCACTGGATGCCTACCTGGTGCGGGGCCGTCCCGATCTGGCGCGCCGCGGCAAGGGCACGCCCGCGATCTTCCTCAACGCGCGCGGCGGCCGGTTGTCGCGGCAGAGCGCGTGGCAGGTGCTGCAGGACTCCGCCGAGCGGGCCGGCATCACCGCCGCGGTCTCGCCGCACACGCTGCGCCACTCGTTCGCCACGCACCTGCTCGAAGGCGGCGCCGACGTGCGCGTCGTGCAGGAACTGCTCGGCCACGCGTCCGTCACCACCACGCAGATCTACACGCTGGTGACCGTCAGCGCGCTACGCGAAGTGTGGGCGGGGGCGCACCCGCGCGCCAGATAAGAACGACGATCGGCCGGGGCTAGCATCCGGTCATGGCGTTCTACGACATCATCGAGACGACCGGCAAGGTGATCGACGCCGTCGGTGTCGCCGTGATCGTCGGCGGTGCCGTGATCGCCCTGGCCGCCACGTTCGGTCGGATGCGTGGTTCAGAGGGCGGCGCCTACGACGCGTTCCGGCGCCAGCTCGGCCGCTCGATCCTGCTGGGGCTCGAATTCCTCGTCGCGGCCGACATCATCCGCACCGTGGCCGTCACGCCGACCGCGCAAAGCGTCGCGGTGCTGGCCGGCATCGTCGCCATCCGGACCTTCCTGAGCTTCTCGCTGCAGGTCGAGATGACCGGCTCGTGGCCGTGGCAGCGCCCGGTCAAGGCGGCGGACGACGCTCAGCCCAGGTAGTCGGACTCGAGCACCAGGTCAGGCAGCGTTTTCTGGTATTCGACGTGGGTGGGGTGTTCCTGCGTGTGCCACAGCTTGCCCTCCTGATCCCGCATGTACGCGCGGTAGGCCGGAGCGCCGGGCACCTTCACGTTGTCCGCCACGACGATCGCGCCGCGGTGCAGCCAGCCCCGCGCCAGGATCGACTCCAGGTCCTTGAGGTAGGCCGCCTTGTCGTGGTCGATGAACACGAAATCGAGGTTGCCCGGCCCGAATCCATGACCGGCCAGCGTGTCGAGCGTCGCGCCGCCGTCGCCGATGGTGCCGACGACGCACGTGATCCGGTCCGCGACGCCGGCGTGGGCCCAGATGCGGCGGGCGATCTCCGCGTTGTCGGCAGACAGTTCGACGGTGAAGACGTGCGCGTCCGGCACGGTTCGGGCCATGAGCAGCGCGCTGTAGCCGCAGTAGGTGCCGAGCTCGAGAATGCGCGACGGGTTGGCCCGGATGAGCGCGGACTCGAGGAGTTGGCCTTTTTCGTCACCGACGTTGACGAGCATCGACTGTTCGCGGGCGAACGTGTCGATGGTCGCGAGGACATGATCGACGTCGCCGCGGCGGGCGTTCGCTTCCACATAGGCGGCCGCGGCGGCCTCGCGGCCGTCGCCCCACTGTCCGGTCTGGACGAACTTTCGCATCCCCAGCGCCATCCGGACGAAGGACCACCGTCGCTTCCAGCTCATGGCAGTCACATTAGGACAGCGGGTCTGCCGTCGTCAGCGGCGTGGCACCGTTAAACTTGCCCGGATGTTCGCTATGGGAGTCACGCCGCTGATCGGCGACGCATGACCGATGTCCCAACAGGCGTGGGGGGCCTGAGCCCGGTGGAGCCGGTTTCGTTGCCGCTTCATGTCGATGCCTCGTCCGCGACCGCAGATCCGGAACCCGCGATCGGCCTGACCGGACGTCCCGCCCGACACATCCCCGAGCCCAAACCCAAGAGCGTGCACGGCCCGGCCAAGGTCATCGCGATGTGCAACCAGAAGGGCGGCGTCGGCAAGACCACGTCAACCATCAATCTGGGCGCCAGCCTGGCCGAATACGGCCGCCGCGTGCTGCTGGTCGACCTCGATCCGCAGGGCGCGCTGTCCGCCGGCCTTGGCGTCCCGCACTACGAGCTCGAGCACACCGTGCACAACCTGCTCGTCGAGCCGCGGGTGTCGATCGACGACGTGCTGATCAACACCCGGGTCAAGGGCCTGGACCTGGTGCCCAGCAACATCGACCTGTCTGCCGCCGAGATTCAGCTGGTCAACGAGGTCGGCCGTGAGCAGACGCTGTCCCGCGCGCTGTATCCCGTGCTGGACCGCTACGACTATGTGCTGATCGACTGCCAGCCGTCGCTCGGGCTGCTCACGGTGAACGGGCTGGCCTGCGCCGACGGCGTCATCATCCCGACCGAATGCGAGTTCTTCTCGTTGCGCGGTCTCGCGTTGCTGACCGACACCGTCGACAAGGTGCGCGACCGGCTGAACCCCAAACTCGACATCAGCGGGATCCTGATCACCCGGTACGACAACCGCACCGTCAACGCGCGCGAGGTCATGGCCCGAGTGGTCGAGCGCTTCGGCGATCTCGTGTTCGACACCGTCATCAGTCGCACCGTGCGCTTCCCGGAGACCAGCGTCGCCGGTGAACCGATCACCACCTGGGCCCCGAAATCCGGTGGCGCCCAGGCGTACCGGGCGTTGGCGTGCGAGGTCATCGACCGGTTCGGCGCGTGATTTCGGAGGTCGACGCTCCCGACAGTGCTGGGGGCGCGGCGCCGGAGGATCCGGCGACCGACCAGCCGGACGAGAAGAAAGCCGGCTTCCAGGTCCGGCTCACCAACTTCGAGGGCCCTTTCGACCTGCTGCTGCAGCTGATCTTCGCGCACCGACTCGACGTCACCGAAGTGGCGTTGCACCAGGTCACCGACGAGTTCATCGCGTACACCAAGGAGATCGGCAGCCAGCTCGAGCTGGATGAGACGACGGCGTTCCTGGTCGTCGCGGCGACTCTCCTGGATCTGAAGGCCGCCCGGCTGCTGCCCGCCGCCGAGGTCCACGACGAGGACGACCTGGCGCTGCTCGAAGTGCGCGACCTGCTGTTCGCGCGGCTGCTGCAATACCGGGCCTTCAAGCACGTCGCGTTGATGTTCGCCGAGCTCGAGGCCGCGGCGATGCGCAGCTACCCGCGGGCCGTCACGCTGGAGGACCGGTTCACCGAGCTGCTGCCTGAGGTGATGCTCGGCGTGGACGCCGACCGGTTCGCCCAGATCGCGGCGGCTGCGTTCACACCGCGTCCGGTGCCGTCGCTGCGCGTCGACCACCTGCACGTGCAGGCGGTGTCGGTGCCCGAGCAGGCGATGAAACTGATGGGGCTGCTGGAGAGTCGCGGCATCGGGGAGTGGGCGTCGTTCACCGACCTGGTCGCCGACTGTGACGGCGGTATGGAGATCGTCGGGCGGTTCCTGGCGCTATTAGAGCTCTACCGGGCCAAGGCGGTAAACTTCGAGCAGATTGAACCGCTTGGAGTGCTGCAAGTTTCGTGGACCGGGGAGCGGCCGACGAACGAGCATCTGGCAGCGGCGGTGGAAGAAGACCAATGACGGACAACGACGCGGTGATTGCCGCGGATAGCAGCGTGGGCGAGGGCGGCGAGCCTGACGCCGGTGTGACCGACGACGCCGCTGTCGCCGAGGGTGACGAACTCGACACCGAGATCAGCGATGACGAGCTCGGGTGCGCGCTGGAGGCCCTGCTGCTGGTGGTCGACACCCCTGCGCCGGTCGACTCTCTGGCGACCGCTCTGGACGAAACCATCGAGCGCGTCGAGGACAAGCTGCGCCGGATGGCCGCCGAACTGGCCGAGCGCGGCAGCGGCATCGACCTGCGCGAGGCCGGTGGCGGCTGGCGGATGTACACCCGGGCCCGGTACGCGCCCTATGTCGAGCGGCTGATTCTCGACGGCGCCCGGTCCAAGCTGACCCGGGCGGCGCTGGAGACGCTTGCGGTCGTCGCCTACCGGCAGCCGGTGACCCGCGCCCGGGTCAGTGCGGTGCGTGGCGTCAACGTCGACGCCGTGATGCGGACCCTCGCCGCACGCGGCCTCATCATCGAAGCCGGCACCGATGCCGACAGTGGCGCAACGACTTTCGCCACGACGGAATTGTTCCTGGAGCGGCTCGGGTTGACCTCGCTGAGCGAGCTGCCGGAACTCGCCCCGCTGTTGCCGGATGTCGACGTCATCGACGACATCACTGAAACGCTCTCTGAGGAGCCGCGTTTCGCCAAACTCGGCGGAACCCCTGCGCCGGCTGCAGAGCCGGCCAAATTCGACGTAGATCGGGACTGACATGACCAACGAAGAAGGCGTGCGACTGCAGAAGGTGTTGTCGCAGGCGGGAATTGCTTCTCGTCGCGTCGCCGAGCGGATGATTCTGGACGGGCGGGTGGAGGTCGACGGCCAGATCGTCACCGAACTCGGTACGCGGGTGCACCCCGATCGCCAGGTGGTGCGGGTGGACGGCACCCGCGTGCTCGTCGACGAGGATCTGGTGTACCTCGCGCTGAACAAGCCAAAAGGTATGCACTCCACCATGTCTGACGACCAGGGCCGTCCCTGTATCGGTGACTTGGTCGAGCACCGCGTGCGCGGCAACAAGAAGCTCTTCCATGTCGGCCGGCTCGACGCCGACACCGAAGGGCTCATCCTGCTGACCAACGACGGCGAGCTGGCCCACCGGCTGATGCACCCGCGGTACGAGGTGTCCAAGACGTACCTGGCCACCGTGCAGGGGACCGTGCCCCGTGGGCTGGGCAAGAAGGTGCGCGAGGGCGTGGAACTGGACGATGGCCCGGTCTACGTCGACGAGTTCGCGGTGGTCGACATGGTCGCCGGCAAGTCGTTGGTGAAGATCGTGCTGCACGAGGGCCGCAATCGCATCGTGCGCCGGCTGATGGCCGAGGTGGGTTTCCCGGTGAAGGAACTGGTGCGCACGCACATCGGCACGGTGGCGCTGGGGGACCAGCGCGTCAACAGCCTGCGGGCGCTCACGCGCAAGGAAGTCGGCGAGCTGTACCAGGCGGTGGGCCTGTGAACGCGCTCGTCATCGCCATCGACGGCCCGGCGGGCACCGGAAAGTCCTCGGTGTCAACGGGTTTGGCGCATGCACTCGGCGCAAACCACATCAACACCGGCGCGATGTACCGCATCGTGACGCTGGCGGTGCTACGCGCCGGCATCGACCCGGCCGACGCCGATGCCGTCGTCGCGGTGTGTGAGAAGACCGAGTTCTCCGTCAGCTTCGACCCGGACCACGACACCTCGTACCTTGCGGGCGAGGACGTTTCGGATGAGATCCGCGGCGAGGCCGTGACTCTCGCGGTATCGGCCGTGTCGGCGATCCCGGCCGTGCGGACCATCCTGGTGCAGCGGCAGCGTGAGTTGATCGCGGAAGCCGGTTCGGTCGTCGTCGAGGGCCGCGACATCGGCACCGTCGTCAAGCCGGACGCCGATCTGAAGATTTTCCTGACCGCCTCGGCCGAGGAGCGCGCCCGCCGGCGCAATGCGCAGAACGTCGCAAACGGCCTGGGCGACAACTACGAAGCGGTGCTGGCCGATGTCCAGCGCCGGGACCATCTGGACTCGACGCGCGCGGTCTCGCCGCTGCAGGCCGCCGATGACGCGATCGTCGTCGATTCCAGTCATATGACCCAGGCTGGTGTGGTGGCACATCTGCTGGATCTCGTGCAGCAGAAGGTAGGTGTGCGTCAATGAGCGACGACGATGGTGTGTGGTTCGACGAAGGTGACTGGGAGATCGGCTCGGAGGGATTCGAGGCCGAGGTCGACGAGTACGCCGGACCCCCGCCCGTGGTGGCCGTGGTCGGCCGCCCGAATGTCGGCAAATCGACTCTGGTGAACCGCATCCTGGGCCGTCGCGAAGCGGTGGTGCAGGACATCCCGGGCGTGACGCGTGACCGCGTGTCGTACGACGCGCAGTGGGTCGGGCGCCGGTTCGTGGTGCAGGACACCGGCGGCTGGGAACCCGACGCCAAGGGCCTGCAGATGCTGGTCGCCGAGCAGGCTACCGTGGCCATGCGCACCGCCGACGCGATCATTCTCGTGGTCGACGCGGTGGTCGGGGCGACCGCGGCCGACGAGGCCGCCGCCAAGCGGCTGCAGCGCTCCGGCAAGCCGGTCTTCTTGGCGGCCAACAAGGTTGACAACGAGAAGATCGAATCCGAGGCCGCGGCGCTGTGGTCGCTGGGGCTGGGACAGCCGCACTCGATCAGCGCGATGCACGGCCGCGGCGTGGCCGACCTGCTCGACAGCGTGCTCGAGGTGCTGCCCGAGGTCTCCGAGACGTCCGGCGGGACCGGCGGTCCGCGCCGTGTCGCGCTGGTCGGCAAGCCCAACGTCGGCAAGAGCTCGCTGCTGAACAAGCTCTCGGGCGACGAGCGGTCCGTCGTGCACGACGTCGCCGGCACCACGGTGGATCCCGTCGACTCGCTGATCGAATTGGACGGCAAGACTTGGCGTTTCGTCGACACCGCGGGTCTGCGCCGTAAGGTCGGCCAGGCCAGCGGACACGAGTTCTACGCCTCGGTGCGCACGCACGGCGCGATCGATGCCGCTGAGGTCGCGATCATGCTGATCGACGCCTCCCAGCCGCTGACCGAACAGGATCTGCGGGTGCTATCGATGGTCATCGAGGCCGGGCGCGCGCTCGTCATCGCGTTCAACAAGTGGGACCTGGTCGACGAAGACCGGCGGTACCTGCTGGACAAGGAGATCGAGCGCGAGCTGGTGCAGGTGCAGTGGGCGCCGCGCGTGAACATCTCGGCGAAAACCGGTCGGGCCGTACAGAAGTTGGTGCCGGCGCTGGAGACCTCGCTGGCGTCGTGGGACGCCCGTATCCCGACCGGACGGCTCAACACCTTCCTCAAGGAGATCGTCGCCGCCACGCCGCCGCCGGTGCGCGGTGGCAAGCAGCCACGCATCCTGTTCGCCACCCAGGCGGCCTCGCGGCCGCCGACCTTCGTGCTGTTCACCACGGGCTTCCTGGAGGCCGGCTACCGCCGCTTCATCGAGCGCCGGCTGCGTGAAGAGTTCGGCTTCGAGGGCAGCCCGATCAAGATCAACGTGCGGGTGCGGGAGAAGCGCGGGGCCAAGCGCTAGTCGCCGACGCGCCGCCGGACCCGTTTAGGGTCCGGCGGGAGGTCTGAGGTAGGCTTTCCAACCGTTGCCGGTTCGTCCGGCAGCGCCGCGGGCTGTGGCGCAGCTTGGTAGCGCACTTGACTGGGGGTCAAGTGGTCGCAGGTTCAAATCCTGTCAGCCCGACAAAGTTTTTGCAGGTCAAAGGCCTCGCGGTGGCCTGGATGGCCCCGTCTTCCTGCCACTCCCACCCGAGGACACCTTGATGGCGATCGCCGATGTCTCTGCCTACGTACACCTCAGCCGTGAGGACGTCGAAGAGATCGGCTACGAACTCGACGTGATCCGCCGGGACGTCGAGGAGTCGCTCGGGGCGAAGGACTCGGCGTACATCCGGCGGGTGATCCATTTTCAGCGGGCGCTCGATGTCGTGGCGCGGCTGATGATCGCCGGGAGCCGGTCCAAGGTTGGCTGGGTCGCCGGCACGTGTGCGCTGGCGTATGCGAAGTCGGTCGAGAACATGGAGCTCGGCCACAACATCTCCCACGGTCAGTGGGATTGGATGAACGACCCGGAAATCCACTCCAATACCTGGGAGTGGGACATGGTCGGACATTCGGCGCAGTGGCGGTACTCGCACAACTATCGGCATCACGTCTACACCAACGTGCTCGGCATGGACGAGGACATCGGTTACCGCCTGCTACGGGTGACGACCGACCAGCCGTGGCGGTGGGCGCATTTGTTGGCGCCGCTCGGAAACCTGGTGCTGGCTGCGACGTTCGAATGGGGTATCGCCCTGCATGGCCTGCACTCGGAGCGGCTCCGGGGTGAGGCGCCAGACGCTGTCGCGGTGGAGGAGCGGAAATTCCTCGCCAAGAGCGCGCGCCAGCTGGCCAAGGACTATGTGTTCTTCCCGGCGCTGAGCCTGCGCCGGTGGCGTCGCACGCTGGCGGCCAATGCCACCGCGAATGTGCTCCGGAACCTGTGGGTGTACGTGAACATCATTTGCGGGCACATCCCCGACGGGGCCGAGACGTTCGACCCGGCGGTGGTCAAGGACGAGACTCGCGGCGAATGGTATCTGCGACAGATTCTCGGGACGGCGAACTTCAACGCAGGCCCGCTGCTGGCGTTCTCGGGTGGGCACCTGTGCTACCAGATCGAGCATCACCTGTTCCCTGATCTGCCGAGCAACCGGTTGCCTGAAGTGAGCGTCCGGGTCCGGGAACTGTGCGAGAAGTACGACCTGCCCTACAACACGGCATCGCTTCCGCGCCAGTACTTTCGGACGCAACGGATCATCCACGGGTTGGCGCTGCCCGACTGGCTGCTGCGCGTGGGACGGCGGCGGCGCGGCTAGGTTTGTCGGGGTCTTCGGGGCGCTGCCGGGTTGGTGGTCCCGTGCGCAGCTTCAACGCCGGGTGCGGCGCACTCAATGCGTCTAGCCTGACGCCATGACCGTGAACTCGAAGGTTTCGCGCTCCTGGCTGCTCGTCAATCCGTCCCGCGAGCCTGATCTCGGGGAGCTTCTGTCGACCACGAAATCCGACGAGGTGATCCTCGATCTCGAAGACGCCGTCGCTCCCGACGAGAAGGAAGCGGCCCGGGAGCGAGTCGTCGACTTCCTGAACTCCGGGGCCCAGGCGTGGGTCCGGGTCAACGATGCGTCGAGTGATTTCTGGTCTGCCGACTGCCGGGCCCTGGCGGAGTGCCGCGGGCTGAAGGGCGTCGTGCTGGCCAAGACGGAGGGCGGAAATCACATGTGGGATACCGCGAACCGGCTCGGGGGCGAATCGCGGGTGATCGCGTTGATCGAAACCGCGCGCGGGCTGGCGCGCGTACACGACATCGCCGCGGCGCGCCCGTGCTTCCGCATCGCGTTCGGCGTCAATGACTACACGCTGGACATCGGCGTCGAGCAGGACCCGCTGGCGCTGGCCTACAGCCGTTCCCAGCTGGTCGTCGCGTCGCGGGCGGCGCACATCCCGGGTCCGATCGACGGGCCCACCCGCGACCCGGATCAGCTGGCCGAGGGCGTGGCGCTCACCCGGCAGATGGGTATGACGGGCAAGCTCGCGCTGCGTTCGTCCGACGCCGAGACCATCAACGCCGGACTGAGCCCCTCCGAATCGGACATCGGCTGGGCACGCGAGTTCGTCGAGCAGTTCAACGCCCGCGGCGGAAAACCGAAGGACGGCAGCGACTTACCCCGATTGAACCGCGCGCGGATCATCCTCGAGAAGGCGCGCCAACTCCGGCTGATACCGAACTGAGGCGTCAGGTCAGCGGGACCCATCCCCGCGGGTCGACGTCCGTGGGTACGGCACGCACGTAGAAGCAGTTGCTGAATCCCATTGCACCTTCGCAGTGGTTGAAGATGCCGTTGCCGTCGGCTTGCCCGTCGCAGTAGCCACCCCAAGGGGTGTTGAAACACTGTCCTGGTGTGGCGTGGGCGACGCCGATGGGGCTGAATGCGAGCGCGGCGGCAGCGATTGCGAGTGCGAATTTCATCAGCCCATCCCTCCTTCTGTCATGAGGTTTGATCTGTCGCGAGGCACTGGTGAATTGCCTTCACCTGGCCCGTATAGCTTTCGATGGTAGGCCGACTTCCGGAGTGCCGGCACCGTTATGTGTGCAGGCGAACAGCGGTCTGCGGGGGCCTCACGAGACGGATGTGACACGTGAGGTGTATGGGGATTTTGTGGGTGCGACGGCGCGCAATTGTCGGCGGCACCAACAGGTTTCGATGTGGCGGCGTCTGCGGCCTCATCCGGTGGAAGCTTGGTTCTCGCGGCCCGCCACGACCTACGCGGCACCCGCTCCGGCGGGGTCGCGTACGTTCTTAGCGAAGAAGAATCCGTCAGCATTCAACGAAAGCCAACATGCCCCAGGATCAGAACACCGACGTCCCGCCGAATCACCTCTCCATCGATCCGCGTAGCCCGTTCTTCAACGAAGAGGCGCTCCTGCGCGACGTGGGTATCCGCTTCAATGGCGTCGAGCGAACCAACGTCGTCGAATACAACGTGGCCGAGGGCTGGGTGCGTGTGGAGGTGCCCACCGCCAAGGACCGCCGCGGAAACCCGATGGTCGTCAAGCAGAGCGGCACGGTCGAACCGTATTTCCGCACAGCGAAGTAGCGGACGCCCCGTGGACACCACCGATGCCCCCACGATCACCGCAGCGGTGCCGGGGTCCTTCGAGTGGGAGGTGTTCCATGAGCGTCACCCAAAGCTGATTCGCCAGGTACTGGACACCACGCCCTACACGTCCGCCGAAGAGGCGATGCTGCAGCAGCTGCTCGTCGAGAGCACCACCGGCGTCCTCGAGCCGTTGCCCGAGCATGCTCATGACCGGCATGAGTGGCTCGCCTGGGGAGACGACGTCTACGGTCGCCCCTGGGGCGAGGTGCCGTTCCTGTGGAGCGAGAGCTATTTCTACCGCCGGCTGCTCGACGCCGTCGGTTACTTCGGGGCCGGGGCCTGGCGCGGTGTCGACCCGTTCGCTCCGGTCAAGACCGCCGAGCTGACGGGGCCGGAGGTCGACGACGAGCTGCGTGCCTTCGCCGACCTGGCCGACGCGGCGGAGAACCAGCAGCGCGAGACTCTGCTGGTGGCCGCGCTGTGGGGTAACCGCGCCGACCTCAGCTTCCAACTCCAAAAGGGCGCCGGTGCCGCAGACGCGCGCTCGGAGGGCATCCTCGTCGACGACAGCCCCGTGCTGTGGTCTGCGCTCCGCGCGCAGGACAACCCGACCGTCTGCGTCGTCGCTGACAACGCCGGCCGCGAACTGCTGGCGGATCTCGTCCTGATCGACAGCCTGCTCTGTCAGCGCCTGGCGGCCGAGATCGTGCTGTACGTCAAGCCGTATCCCTACTACGTGTCGGATGCGACGACGGCCGATGTCCTGGCTGTCATCCGACGCTTGCGGGCCGACGCACATCCGCCGATCGGGAAGGTCGGCGAGCGGCTGTGGGACGCTGTGCGCAGCGGCCGGCTCACGGTGCGCACCCACAAGTTCTTCTGTGCACCGCTGTCGTTCCACGACATGCCCGACGACCTCACCGCCGAATTCGCCGGTGCCACAATGACTGTGATGAAAGGCGACCTCAATTATCGGCGCCTCGTCGGCGACCGATACTGGCCCGCCACAACACCGTTCGACCAGACCGTCGACTACTTTCCGTCTCCGGTGACGGCACTGCGGACACTCAAATCGGAAGTTGTCGTCGGCCTGACGCCCGGGCAGCTCGCCGCACTCGATACCGCCGGACAGGGGTGGCGGACCAGCGGCGGGTACGGGGTGATCCAAGCCCGGGTGGAGTAGGGATTCAGACGACCACCGGACTGGGCTGCGGAACTGACATCGATCCGCTGATGAGTCGTTCCCGCATCCACCGCGTGCCGCCCTCGAGCTCGAACGGCGCGTAGTGCGGGTTCGGGTTACTGGCCAGGAATACCGCGCCACTGATCATTGCCTTGATCACCGCGAACACTTCGTCGAAGGGCGCATGGAGCGTGAAGGCGATCTGCCCGGCGAGGGAGAACGGGTTGCTGATCCAGTCGTTCATCACCGCCTGGTAGACAGCGGCTTTGACCGCGCTCGCCTGGTCGTCACGGTTCTCGGCGAAGATGTCGCCTTCACGGTAGACGTCCATCCAGTGGTCGGGCTTGGCGGGGAAGCCGGGCAAGCCGAATCGCTGGAGCGGGTCCAGGCCGTGGGTGCCGGTCGCTGTCACTCCTGGTCTGGCCCACGGCGCGATGGAATCGGTCTGTCGGCACGGGTTGGCGTACGCCAGAACGCCTTTGAGGTCCGCGGTGCGCCACGCCAGCGGCTGACCGGGGCGAAGGTAACGGAAGTAGAAGTACGATCCCACGATCGCGCCCTGGGAGTAGACGCCTAGCGACCAGGGTGTGCCCTGCGGGAACGGCACGCCGTTGTCCATCTGGGTGGCGCCGAGCAGTCGGGCGAGCTCGTTGATACCGCTCTCGTTGTCGAATGGCAGCGCTCCGTTGTTGTAACCGATGGGCTGGTGATGGCAAAGGCCTTCGGTCTCAAGGGTTGTCGCGGTGTCGGCCACCGGTCCTCTGAACATATCCGACAGGTGACCTTCGACGGTGAACATGATCGGCCGTAGATTCCGTGGCGGCGGAACGTAGTGGGCCGCCTGCGCTGTCGTCTCGTCGAAGACGCCGGTCTGGGGTAACCCCAGGCGCCGTTGCATCTCGGTGACCGCGGCGACTGCGCCGTCACCATAAACCCGGTCCTTCGCCGGCGCGAACGCGCGGTACTGGCGCTGGAACCAGGCCTGCCAGTATTCGATTTCGGTGCCATGGGCCCCGGGCCCGTACGGTAGCGGCATCGGAGTGCTCCCTTCTTGTCACGTCGCGCCGGTTCCGTGTCGGCCCGAATTGGTCCGGATTCCTGCGTCGATGACGGATTCGACGCTATTGACGGTGCCGGGTGCCTGTATCGAGTAGTCGACTACTCGAATATGCGAATTCACCTTTCACGGATCAGAATTCGCTACCGGGACGGCGGCGTTACCCGTGCCCAGGAAAGGCGTGAGAATGGTCATCATCAGTGCTCCGCCGACGGCAAGCGTGCCGGACAGCATCGTGAACGCGCCGTCGGGCACACTGTATTGCAGTGGTGACCCGGGCACTGTCAATCCGTATACGGCCATCGACAACATGGCTGCCGCGATCGGCAGGTACGGCGGGCGCATGACGCATAGCGCGCTCACACCGTCCCCGTGCTGCAACGTGTAATTCCGCTTGGCGCAATAGGTCGCGAGGATGATGGCACCGCAGGCGATCACCGAGAAGCCGTAGAGCACCCACCGGCCGGTGTTGTACGTAGGTCCTGAGTCGACGAACAATGCCAACAACGTCGTGTAGGCGACGAGTGCCTCGGCGGGGATTTGGGCGGCGAGCAACTGCGCAAATCCGGCAGCTGTGTCGATCAGTGGTGCCGGCGGGGCCATTTGGGCGACATCGGTTGGCCGAGGCAACGTCGCCGTCGGCCCCATGGCCGGCATCTCCGGCGGCACGTACGGCGGTCCGGTCGGCGGCGGCGGTGACGGTGAAACCCCCTGTCCGGCGCCAATTGTCACGCTGTTCAGCGGCTGACCGACCGGTGCGAGGTCGCGCGCAACCGCGACCGACGCCATGGCAACCAGGCTCATGATGACCTCCTCCGTGATGGCGAGGACGACGGGGTCGCCGCGTCAGCTCGCGGTCCAGTTGTCCTGCGCACCAACGATGTTGCGCCTCCGGCAATTCGGACGCCTGCGTAGCCGGCTACTCGATCATCGCCGGGTCACGACGTGATTCCGCGCCCTGCTGAACAGCGAATCGAGTAGTGGGCTACTGGTGCGGCTCGGCATATTTCGTCGTGACACTGGGTTCCCATCACTTCATCAAAGGAGGGACTGATGACCGTCACTCGAGGCGACGTGGAGTTCGCCAAACGCATATTCTTCGACCGGCTCGGCGACGACTACGTCTACGGCGGCACGTGGGACCCGAACGATCGCGGCGTGGGTTGTGACTGTTCGGGCCTGGTGACCGATGTGCTCTCGGCGGTGTTCAACGGAGACCAGATGGTCTGGGGCAGACAAGGTCTGTCCACCGAGTCGTATCGATACCTGCCGTTCGGCGAGCAACACGTCGGACCATTCGATCTGATGCACGTCGCATCGTTGAGCGACGTGCCCGGCGACGCGCCGGTGGTGATCAACCTGCACCATGAAGGTGACGGCGGTCCCCACTCGCACATGAACTGTGTGGTCGACGGCGTCGCGATGGAATCGTCGGGCTCCTGGGGGTGCTGCACCACGCCCAAGGCGCTCCCTTCCGACAGCAACTACTGGAACGACCACTGGTACGTGGCCGGCCCGATCGTCGAGGACGGCACACCCCCGACTCAGGCCCACGTGGACAGCTTCTTTGCCGACGTGTCCGAATTCCAGGTTCCGGTGAGTGATTCCTACCCGTACAAGATTCTGTCCATCCGCGTATGCGACGGCACGCACCGGGATTCCAACTTCGCGCAGAACTATGCGTGGATGCGCAATGCGCTGGACACCGGCCGGCTGGATTGCGGCATCGTCTACACCTACGTGCGCCCGAACTGGCAGGAGAATGCCGACACGGTACGGCAGATGATCGATGCCAACGGGGGACTGCACCCCAGGGTTGTCCTGATGCTGGACGTCGAAAGTGGCGGGAACCCTGGCGGCGACGGATCCGCCTGGATCAACGCCCTGTACGACAACCTCGCGGAGTACGCCGGCAATCCGGCGCGCATCATCGGTTATGCCAACCAGGGCGACTTCAACACGATGTGGGTGACGCGGCCCAAGGGATTACGGGTGATCGCTGCGTCATACGGCTCGAACCCCCTGCTGCCCGGCCAGATCGCCCATCAATACACAGACGGCGCATATGGCGCCAATCAAGGCCTGCCGATGGGCTGCAACCCGTTCGGCAACTGCGACATGAACGTCGCAGACGGCTTGTCGCCCAACGATTTTGCCGCTGCCTGTGGCATCGGAACCGCCGGTGCCGGGCCGGTAGCTGCCCGAGCGACGACAGGGGTGATCACGATGGCTCAGCCGCAAGACATCATGAACATGCTCAACGGCACCAATACCGACGGCTCACCGCTGATCGGCCCCGACGGCGCGGACTACCGGATGGTCGACCTGCTGGCCCCGGACACCGAGCCGCTCGACGAAAAGCAGAACACGACTCGCTCGGTCTTCGATCAAATTACGACATTGGCGAAAATCCTTACCAGGACCCACAACAACAGGACGCTATTCGACATGGTGTCCGATCTGCATGACAAGATGTAACGCCCGTATTTCGGGCCGGACGTTAGCTGCCGGCCCGAAAAGCGGACCGATATTTCACGGTCATTACGCCTTCAACAGCGAAAACCGGCCGGTAGAATTGTGCGCCGTGGCCCAAAACTGGCCGGTCGTTCACCGCGACAGTGAATTCTCGGTGATTCGCGGCGCATTGCTAGGGGAATCCGGCGATTGCGGCATCGTCCTGGTCGGTGATGCGGGCGTTGGCAAAACGACGCTCGCCCGGTTGGTCACCCAGTCACTGCCGGTGCGCGCCCACTGGGTTGCGGCGACCGAGTCGGCGCGGGGCATCCCGCTGGGAGTGTTCGCCCATCTGGTGCGCAGTGCCACGTCGCGTGATCCGGTGGCATTCCTGTCCGCGGCGCGCGAAACGATTCTGGCCGAAGGACATTCGGTCATCGGCGTGGATGACGCGCATCTGTTGGACCAGCTGTCGGCGACGCTGCTACACCAGCTGGCGTTGGACGGGTCGGTACGCATCGTGGCGACGGTCCGGGCGGGCGCGCCGGTCCCCGACGCGATCACGTCGTTGTGGAAGGACCGGTATCTGCAGCGGTTGCATCTGATGCCGTTCAGTCAGCAGCAGTGTGTCGGCCTCATCGAGGAGGCATTGGGCGGACAGGTGGAGGGTCTGTCTGCCGAGCTGATGTGGCAGGCCTCGGGCGGGAATGCGTTGTTCGTCCGCCACTTGGTGGAAGGCGCCATCGAGGCCGGGACGCTGCGGCAGGTTCGGGGGGTGTGGCAGCTGCGGGGCCGGGCTGCGGTCACCTCGGAGCTGGCGTCATTGCTGGACTCCAGGGTCGACCAGTTGCCCGACCAGGTGCTGCACGCGCTGCGGTTGCTCACCTTCTGCGAGCCCCTCGACCTGGACACTCTGACTGCCATCGTCGGTTCGGACGTCGTCGAAGAGGCGGAAAGCCGTGGTCTGGTGCGAGTCGGTGAGGAACCGGGTGGCATTGACGTGCGCTTCACCCATCCGCTGTTCGGCGAGGTGATCCGCCGCCGGCTGGGGATGGCCGCGGCCCGCCGACTGCGCGGCGAGCTCGTTCGCGCGATGCGGGACCGGCCGCTGAACAGTTCGGCGCACCGGATTCGGCTCGCGGAACTGACGCTGGACAGCGACGAGGTGCCCGAACTGGATCTGCTCGTCACAGCGGCGAGAGAGGCCATCGCCCTCACGAACGTGACGTTGGGTGAGCGGCTGGCTCGCGCGGCCACCAACCGGGGCGGTGGCCTCGAGGCCGGCGAACTGCTGGCGCGTTCGCTGCTGTGGCAGGGCAAGGCGACCGAAGCCGAGGAGACGCTCAGCTCATTCGACCCCGAGCAGATGACCGAACTGGAGCTGCTGCGGTGGGGATGGGCACGTATCGCCAACCTGCACTGGGCGATGGGCGACGCCGAGGGTTCCGACGAAGTGCTCGCCCTGCTCCGCGAGCGCATCACGAGCCCCGAGTTGATACCGATCATCGACGGCACAGCGTCGGCAACGCTGGCTTTCGAGAACCGGCTGACGGAAGCCGTGGCAATGGCCGATCGGGTGCTCGCCGAGCCCATCGCGCATCCGGTCGCGTTGCAGTGGGCGGCATTCGGTGGGGCGCTCGCCCTGGCACTGATGGGCCGCAGCGAAGAAGTGGCGGTATTGGCGCGCCGGGGCCGCATGGCCAGCGCCAAGGCCGACGGGCTGCTCCGCTACCTCACCGCGTTCGGGGAGGTGCGCGCGTTGGTGCTCGCCGGAGAATTCGACGCGGCGAGCAGCCGATCCGCGGTCATGATGCAGATCACCTCGTCGGGCCAGTATCTGGCGTGGGGGATGGCCAATGTGCTGGTCGGCACCATCGGTCTGGCCCGCGGCGATTTCGTCGAGACGGTGTCACGGATGGAGCAGACGGTCGCGGCGCTGACGGCCGAGTCGGCGGCTTCGTGGAGCTTCCCGGCCCGGCTGTTGCTGGCGCAGTCGTACTGCGCGTTGGGTCGGGTGCAGCCTGGGGCCAAGATGGTCGCCGAGTTGAAAGTCCGCTCTGGCCGGCACGTCGCGGTGTTCGGTCCACAGCTCAGGATCGCGGAATCGTGGCTCGCGGCGGCAGAGGGAAATGTCAGCGCCGCAATCGAACTGGCATTGGATGCCGCCCGGTTGGCCGACAGTTCCGGCCAGAGTGCAGTGACCATGCTGGCGTTGCATGACGCAGTGCGATTCGGTGACCACAGCGCCGCGGGCCGGCTGATCGAGGTCGCCTCTGGGGTCGGCGGCCGCATGGCCGCTGCGATCGCGGCGCATGCCCGGGCGGTCAGTGATCGCGACGGGCCTGGATTGTTCGCTGCCGCAGAGCAATTCGAGCAGCTGGGTGCGTTGTTGTCCGCTCTCGACGCCGCGGCACAGGCATCGGCGACGTTCGCGGCGGCCGACGACCGGCGACGCAGCGCCGAGGCCGCCGCCGTCGCCAACCGGTTGGCCGCGCAGTGCGGGGGAGTACGTACCCCCGCACTGGAATTGGCGGCGCACCCCTTGCCCCTGACGGTGCGCGAACGGGAGATTGCCAACCTGGTTGCCGCCGGGCTGAGCAATCGCGAAATCGCCGACCGGCTCACCGTCTCGGTGCGCACGGTCGAAGGCCACCTGTATCGGGCCTGCATAAAGCTCGACATCTCGGACCGCGAGGATCTCGCCAAGCTGATCCGGACCGGCGCGGCGGCTCACTGAATCTCAGGTGCGCCCCGGCTTCCCATACGCTGGCCGACGTGAACGAGAACGACACCGTGGACGACGACGGCGACCTCCAGATCAGTGGCCCGGTGCAACTCCGTCGCGAACGTTGCGCCACCACGACCGCCGACCAGCGTCTGCTGGACCGACGCGGCCCCACCGACTGGGTGCACACCGACCCGTGGCGCGTGATGCGCATCCAGGGCGAGTTCGTCGTCGGCTTCGATGCCCTGGCCGAGATGCCGAGGGCGGTCACGGTTTTCGGCTCCGCCCGCACGGAACCGCATTCGCCCGAATACCGGTTGGGTGAGGAGTTGGGCGCCGCACTGGTGCACGCGGGCTACGCCGTGATCACCGGCGGCGGTCCGGGGACGATGGAGGCGGTCAACCGTGGGGCCAGCGAGTCCGGCGGCTATTCGGTCGGTCTGGGCATCGAGCTGCCGTTCGAACAGCGCCTCAATCACTGGGTCGATCTCGGGATCAACTTCCGCTACTTCTTCGTGCGCAAGACGATGTTCGTCAAGTACGCGCAGGCGTTCGTGTGCCTGCCCGGCGGATTCGGCACTCTCGACGAGCTGTTCGAAGCCCTGACCCTGGTGCAGACCCGCAAGGTCACGGCGTTTCCGATCATCATGCTGGGCGTCGACTACTGGTCGGGCCTCATCGGATGGATCCGCAACACGATGCTGGCCGAAGGGAAGATCTCCGAATCCGACCTCGACCTGATCCACTGCACCGACAGCGTGGCCGAGGCCGTGGACATCATCGTCTCGTCAGCGCGTTAGCCGGGCCGCCCTCAGTCGCGCTTCGCCTCGTACCGCAGCAGGACGGTGCCGCAAGGAAACGTGCGGTTCTCCAACAGTCGCAACGAGATCCATGCCGGCAGGGTCGGGAAGAACGGGGTGCCGCCGCCGACTGCGGTGGGCACGAGCACGATCCGGTACTCGTCCACCAATCCGGCCCGCACGACGGGCGCGGCGAGCGTCGCACCGGCTATCTCCAGATTGCCGTCGGTCTCGGCTTTGAGCTTCGACACCACCGCGACGGGGTCGCCGCGTTCCAGACGGGAGTTCCAGTCGACGGAATCCAGCGTGCGCGAGAACACGACCTTCGGCATGTTCCGCCAGATGTGGGCGAAGTCCACGATCATCGGGGTGGCATCCGGTTCCTTGTCGGCGGTCGGCCAGTACGCGGCCATCAGCTCGTACAGCCGCCGGCCGTAGAACGACAGCGCCGTCTCGCGCTCGAAGTCGTTCCAGTACTGGTGCAGTTCCTCGCTCGGTTCGGACCAGTCGATGCTGCCCTGTGCGTCGGCGATGTATCCGTCCACCGACACGTTGAAGCCATAGATGAGTCTGCCCATGTAGATCAGACTGCACCCGACGGCGAAATTCATCGGCCAGGAGCGGGGCGCGTCTCAGCCGAGAAGCTCCACCGACCTGTGGAGATCGGCCACCAGGTCGCGGTAGGCGGCGTCACGGTCGGGCGGTGGCAGGCGCAGGATCGACGAGGGATGCGCGGTGGCGATGGCCACGGTGTCGTGGTTCGGCACGGTGCCGGCCGGGAGCTGTAGGGTCTCGCCGCGATGCTGGGTGAGCCGAAAATCGTTGCCCAGGAGCGACTGTGCTGCCGTCGCGCCGAGCAACACCACCACGTCGGGTTCCACGGTGCGCAGCTCGGCCAGCAGCCACGGTCGGCAGGCGACCACTTCGGTTCGGTTGGGCTTCTGGTGGATTCGGCGCTTGCCGCGATCGGTGACCTTGAACTTGAAATGCTTGACCGCGTTGGTCACATACAGCCGGTCGCGATCGATCGCGGCGTCGCCGAGCGCGCGGTCGAGAAGGCGGCCGGCCGGGCCGACGAACGGTTGACCGCGCCGGTCCTCCACGTCACCTGGTTGCTCGCCGACCAGCATGATCGCGGCCGCGTCGTCGCCGGCGCCGAACACCGTCTGCTGCGCGTGCTGGTAGAGCCCGCATCCGTGGCACTCGCCGGCCGCCGTGCGCAGCGCCGGGATACTGAGCTCGCGGGGGAGATAGTCTGCCGCGCTGGTTTCGGCCATGCGGGTGTTTACCCCGCAGGCCGCCGCGCCAATCGCGCCACGTAGCCGACGCGGCGCCCGTCTACCGGAGGGACTCGGCGCGCTTCTTGACGCCGTCGGTCATGCCCCCGAAGCCCTTCTTCAGGGCGCGGCCCAGCAGGCCGGCGACGATGGGAGACACGGGGCCGAACAACTGGAAGTGCGAGTCGTAGCGGGTGCGGCCGTCGGGCAGCGGGGTCAGCCGGTGTGAGCGCTCGCTGCGCAGCAGTCCCAGCGGGGCGGGCTTCATGTTGTAGCTGAACTCGACGCCCGGAGTGAAGGTGTTGATGTATTCGCGCTGCTTCTTGGGCGGGCCGATCAGCATGACCTTCATGTCGATCGGGCTACCGGGCTCGAACGTCGACGAGCACTCGATGCAGAACGGATTCCACTCGCCGTAGCTGGCCCCGTCGGTGAGGACCTGCCAGACCACCTCGGCCGGTGCGTCGATCTCTACTGACCTGTCAATCGCGAAACTCACAGACACACCGTACGGGAGAGGGTGTACAGCTGCCGACAACTGTCCACTCAATAGACGGGACGCAGCGCGGCGAGCTAGGCGGCGCGAGATCCTTCCTTCGAGGCTTCGACGCTGATGTTCTTGATCATGCCCGTGAAGATGATGCCGTGGAACGGCATCAGCGCGTACCAATACAGCCGTCCCGCAAGGCCTTTGGGAAAGAAGATGGCACGCTGGTGCAGCCGGGTGGTGCCATCGTCACGGGAGTGGAGTTCCCACTGCAGCCACGCTCGGCCCGGGGTGCGCATCTCGGCGCGCAGCCGCAGCAGATGCGGCCGCTCGATGCGTTCGACGCGCCAGAAATCGAGAGCGTCGCCGGTGTAGAGGGTGTTCGGGTTGCGCCGGCCGCGGGCCAGGCCGACGCCGCCAGTCAGTACGTCGAGCCAACCGCGGATCGTCCAGGCGAGTGGAAATGAGTACCAGCCGCGTTCGCCGCCGATGCCCTCGACGACGCGCCACACCTGCTCGATGGCCGCGTCGCAGTCGATGCTGCGGTCGTCGGTATAGATGGCGTCGCCGGTCCAGCTGGGATCCGACGGCAGGGGGTCGGCAGGGGCGCCGGTCGGCGAGGCATTGGCCCAGGTGGTTTCGACTTCGCCGTCCTCGATGCGGCGCAGCGCCAATCTGACGGCGTCGCGGTATCCGGTGGTGCCTCCGGGCGGCGGTGGAATCACCTCATCGATGTCGTGCTCGGTCACCACGGAGTCGGTGCTCAGGGACTCGATCAGAGCGCGGCCGATCCGGGGTGGCACCGGAGTGACCAGCCCGATCCACAATCCGGCGAGTTTCGGGGTGAGGACCGGCAGGACCACGATTCTGCGTCTCGCCAGCCCCGCGACTTCGGCGTAGATCTGCATCATCTCCCCGTAGCGCAGGACGTCGGGTCCACCGATGTCGTAGGTGCGTGAGCGCGGCAGGTCGGCGGTGGCGGCGGCCAGCAGGTAGTAGAGGACGTCGCGTATCGCGATGGGCTGGATGCGGTTGTTGACCCAGCGCGGCGTCGTCATCACCGGTAGCCGGTTGGTCAGGTGGCGGATCATCTCGAAGGAGGCCGAACCGGAACCGATGACCACGCCGGCCTGCAGCACGACCGTCGGGACACCGGAGTCGATCAGGATTTCCCCGACCTGGCTGCGTGACCGCAGATGCGACGACAGCCGGTCGGATTCGGTGTGCAGACCGCCCAGATAGACGATGCGCTTGACGTGGGCGGTGCGCGCGGCAGCAGCGAGATTCTCTGCGCTGGTGCGTTCGGCCTCGGTGAACTCTCCCGGGTTACCCATCGAATGCACGAGGTAGTAGACGACGTCGATGTCTCGGCAGGCCTCGCCGAGCGTGGCCGCATCGGTGAGGTCGCCGCGCACCACCTCCACGTCGGCCGCCCAGGGCACGTCGCTGATCTTGTCCGGGTTGCGCGCCAGCACGCGCACGCGGTGGCCGGCTTCGATGACACGCGGCACCAACCGACCGCCGATGTATCCGGTGGCTCCGGTGACCAGCACGCGCAACGACGGTGCGGCGTGGTTCGCATCTGTCACAGACTCTCCTCGGTTGGGGCGGCACGCTGACTGCTGAGACATTCCCCGAAAATGCCCGGCACTACCCAGTGATTCGGAGGCCTGCCGCGCGCGGATGGTCGGCAATCGGCGACAGATTTGTTTATCCCGAGCGCGGACGGGGCATTCGCTGCGGACATGCCGCATGTGCGGCGTCCGTCTTGGGAAGGTCAGACCACGTGACGATTGATTACGACAGCCCGCAGCAGCTGGCTCGTACGCCGCAGCAGGTCAATGAATTCATCTGCATCCGTTGCATTCACGTCCGTGAGCTCAGCGAGTTGACAGCTGACCCATCGCTGGGGCACGTCTGCCGCGAATGCGCGTGATCAAGGTCGGCCGACTCGGGCCACCCGCGCTAGCCTGGCGACCATGTCCAGCACGTTTTTCGACAACCCCGTCGTCCGCGCGCTCAACAAGGCGGCGGTCGGTCTGACCAGCGTGCCCGTCCTCGGCGACATCGTCGGCCGCAGCCTGGTCGAGATCCGCTACACGGGCCGCAAATCGGGCC
Source organism: Mycobacterium sp. SM3041 (assembly GCF_039668335.1). NCBI lineage: Bacteria > Bacillati > Actinomycetota > Actinomycetes > Mycobacteriales > Mycobacteriaceae > Mycobacterium > Mycobacterium sp. SM3041. Next base: position 35,593 of record NZ_JAYXBQ010000025.1, read on the forward strand.
GTAGCTTCCAGACCCCCGTCAACTACCGGCTGTCGGGCGACGACGTGGTCATCAGCGTGATGGCCCCGGACTCCAAGAGCTGGTGGCGCAACTTCCTCGGCGAGGGCGGGCCCATCACACTGCTCAACTTTCGCGGCGCCGACCGTGCTGGGCATGCGATCTCGACGCGTGACGAGAAGGGCCGCGTCACCGTGCGGGTGCAGCTCGACTAGGCCTCAATCCGCGGCGGAAGTGGCATGATCCGGTTGTCCACATCCGCAGGAGGCGAGAACGTGCCGCTGGCTCACCGTGAGGCCGAGGACCGGGTGTCCATTGCCTGACGAATTGAGGGTCATCGACCTCGCGGAGGACCCGGGTGCCGCAGGTCTGGTGATCGGGGTCGGAGACCCGGCCGGTGATGACGCCGAGTTCTGGCTGCAGCAAGCGACTTTCACGCTGGTCGACCGCCCGTGTGCGGACCGCAGAACCGTGCAGGTGCCCGATGTGGACGCCGCGCTGGGACAGATCGCCGAACGCGTCGCCACGTGGCCGCAGACCGCCGCGGTGTGCGACGACGTACTACGGGCATTCGACCCCGCGGCGCCGACGTTCGCCGGGGTGATCACCGAATCACTGGCGTATTCGACGCTGCAGTCCGGCCGGGAGTTCGCGCGCTGGCTCGCCGAACGCGGCCCGAAAACCGTTCCGCTGCTCCCGGATCCGGTGGTGTCGCACCGGGACGGTGACACTCTGCACGTCGCGTTCAACCGCCCCCAGCGGCACAATGCGTTTTCCACCGCCGCGCGGGCGGCACTGCTGGAGGCGCTGGAGGTCGCGCGCTTGGACCCGTCGGTGACTCGCCTGGTGCTCACCGGCAACGGTCCCTCCTTCTGCAGCGGCGGAGACCTCGCCGAATTCGGGACATTCGACGACCCGGCGTCTGCGCACCTGGCCCGCACGCGCTTCAGCCCGGCCCTGGTGCTCGACGAGATCACCGCGCGCTTGGGCCCGGCGTCCCGGGCCGTCGTGCACGGCCAGGTGCTGGGCAGCGGGCTGGAGATGGCCGCGTTCTGCGGGCAGGTGACCTGTCACCCCGACGCCACCCTCGGCCTGCCGGAGCTGGCGTTGGGTCTGATCCCCGGAGCCGGGGGGACGGTGAGCATCACGCGGCGGATCGGCCGCTGGCGCACAGCGTATTTGGTGCTGTCGGGGGCGACGATCGATGCGGTGACGGCGCAGGACTGGGGCTTGGTCGATGCGGTCAGCGCGTGAGTGACGAGACGGCGCGGGACTGGTCGGCCAGTGGGCTGGCCGCGCTGACGGGTATGCCGGGCGGGCCGCCGGACGTCAGTCGCGCGGCGGTGTTGGCTCGGGCGCGGACGGTCGCATCCGAGTTGTCCGGCCGACTTGGCATCGAGATCGATGCGGCGGAGCTTCTCGCGGGGCGGGCCGCGCTGGCCGGGCTGCACCGGCAGGGCCGGATCAGCGCCGGCGGCGCCACGCGGCTGATCGCCGGTCGCGACGGTTGGTTCGCCCTGACGCTGGCCCGGCCCGATGATGTCGCCGCGGTACCGGCGCTGCTCGAATCCGACGTGCCGGTCGATCACCCGTGGCCGGCCATCATCGAGTGGGCCGGTCGCCGCCAGATCGCCGATGTCGCGGAGCGTGCGCGTCTGCTCGGTCTTCCTGTCGGCGTGCTGGGGGAGACGACCGCCACCGTCCCGGTGGTCCGGCGACGCGGCAACCGAAAGCCGTTCCGGGACTGCGGCCGGCTGCTGGTGGTCGACCTGTCCTCGATGTGGGCCGGCCCGCTCTGTGGACAGCTGCTGGCTCGGGCCGGCGCGACAGTGATCAAGGTCGAGAGCCCCTCGCGGCCGGACGGCACCCGGCAGGGGGAACGACGATTCTTCGACTGGATGAACGCCGGAAAGCTCTGTTACGCCGTCGATTTCGGCCAGCCCGACGAGCTGCGGCAGTTGTTGTCCGTCGCCGACGTGGTGATCGAGTCGTCTCGTCCGGATGCGCTGACCCGCCGCGGCCTGGGGCCGGACGATGTTCCGGCGCGGGACGGCCGGGTGTGGCTGCGGATCACCGGTCACGGCACTGAGGGGGAGCAGGGCCACTGGGTCGGATTCGGCGATGATGCCGCGGCTTCCGGAGGCCTCGTCGGCTCCGACCCGGCGGGCAGCGGACCGGTGTTCTGCGGTGACGCGATCGCCGATCCACTGACGGGGATGCACGCCACACTGGCGGTGGCGGGGTCGCTGCGGCGCGGCGGTGGTGAAGTCGTCGAGATCGCCCTGGCAGCCGTGGCGGCGGAATACGCCGCGCTACCACTGACGAGCGGTGCGAGCGTCGGTCCGGTGGCCGAACCGGTGGCGCCCGCGCTGTCGTCGCGGGCCGGCGAGCTGGGCACCGACAACGCGCGGGTACGGGGCATCGTGCAGGAAAGGGCTTGCCGGGCATGCTGATTCAACGAGCCACGCTGCTCGACGGTCGGACCGTCGATATTCGGCTGGGCCGGCGCATCGAGGCCATTGCCGACAACCTCGAGCCGATCACCGGGGACGACGTTCTCGACGCGGCCGGTGGCACCGTCATCCCCGGACTACACGACCATCACGTCCACTTGCGTTCGGCGGCAGCGGCGTTGACGTCGGTGCGGGTCGGTCCGGGCGAGGTCCGCAGCCGTGACGCGCTGCGTGCGGTCTTGGGGCAGGCCGCCGTCGGCGCGGACGGCTGGATTCGGGCCGTCGGCTACCACGAGGTTGTCGCGGGTCCGCTGGACCGCGCTGTGCTCGACGAGGTTTCACCGAACGTGCCCGTGCGCGTTCAGCACCGCAGCGGGGTGCTGTGGACCCTGAACTCCGCGGGTCTGACGGCCGTCGGCCTGCCCGACCACCCCGACGGCCGGCTGCGCAGCGCGGACCCGGGCTGGACGCATGCGTTGCAGCGCAGCGACGCCGGACTCGGCGAGATCAGCAGGCGCCTCTCGGCATTCGGTGTCACCGGTGTCACCGACGCGACCCCCGACCTCACCGCTGAGGATGTGATGGACTTCGCCGAGGCCCGTCGGCATGGCGAACTGCGCCAGCGCGTCGAAGTCCTGGCACCCGCCAAACGCATTCTGCACGACGACGATCTGGACCTCGAGGCGCTGGCCGACTGGATCGGCACCCGGCACCGTCAAGGTGGAATCGTTGCGCTGCACTGTGTTACGGCCATGCAGCTCGTCGTGGCGATTGCCGCGCTGCGGCAGGCGGGTTCCCGGGCGGGGGATCGCATCGAGCACGGCGCCGTCATTCCCGACGACTGCCTGGCCGACCTGCGTGACCTCGGCGTGCTGGTGGTGACCCAGCCGAACTTCGTCGCCGAGCGGGGCGCGCAGTACCTCACCGACGTGCCCGCGGACGAGCGTGGCCAGCTGTGGCGGGTGGCGTCGCTGTGTGGCGCGCGGATACCCGTCGCGCTGTCGACCGATATGCCGTTCGGGGACGCCGATCCCTGGGCGGCGATGCGCGCCGCGGTCCACCGCAGGACGCCGTCGGGCGCCGTGCTGGGAGCGGCTGAAAGCATCGATGCCGCAACGGCATTGGGCATGTTCCTCGGCGCACCCGCGCAGCCGGACGTGCCTCGGGAGCTGACGGTGGGAATGCCGGCGGACGTGTGCGTGCTGGCGGCGCCACCGCGAGACGTCCTGGCTGCGCTGGACGCCTCGCTGGTGGCTGCGACCGTGTACGACGGTGCGGTGGTGTATCAGGCGGGCTAGTGCGCCGGCTCGAGAACCTCGTCGTCGAGCACTCGGCTCAGCAGGTCCTGGCGGGCTTCGACGTACTGCGTCTTCAAGGTTTCGACCAGTTGCGCGACGGTGAGGCGTTCCTTGATGCTGCCCACACCCTGCCCGGCACCCCAGATGTCCTTCCACGCCTTGGCGTCCGTGTTCCCGCCCGAGCCGAAATTCATTGCCGAGGCGTCGGATTCGGGCAGGTTGTCCGGGTCGAGACCCTGGGCGACGATGCTGCCGCGCAGGTAGTTGCCGTGCACGCCGGTGAACAGGTTGCTGTAGACGATCTCGGATGCCGTGGAGTCGACGATCATCTGCTTGTACTCGGGCACCGCGTTGGCTTCGTCGGTGGAGAGGAATGCCGAACCGACATAGGCGAAGTCGGCTCCCGCGGCGAGTGCGGCAAGAATGGACCGGCCGTGGGCGATGGCGCCCGACAGCAGCAGCGGACCGTCGAACCACTCACGGATCTCGCGGACCAGCGCGAACGGGGACTGGGTACCGGCGTGGCCACCGGCGCCGGCTGCGACGGCGATGATGCCGTCGGCACCCTTGTCGATGGCCTTGTGCGCAAACTCGTTGTTGATGATGTCGTGCAGGACGATGCCGCCGTAAGAGTGCACCGCATCGTTGATCTCGGGACGCGCCCCGAGCGAGGTGATCACGATCGGGACCTTGTGCTCGACGATGACGCTCATGTCGTGCTCGAGGCGGTCGTTGGAGCGATGCACGATCTGGTTGACGGCGAACGGCGCGACGATGGCGTCGGGATTCGCGAGGGCGTAGGCGGCGTTCGACTCCTGGATCTCATCCAGCCAATCGCCGAGCAGGCTGGACGGCCGGGCGTTGAGCGCGGGGAACGAGCCGATGACGCCGGCCTGGCACTCCGCCTTCACCAGGTCGGGCCCCGAGCACAGGAACAACGGTGACGCGACCACCGGCAGGGACAGGCGCTGTGCGAGGACGGGAGGCAGACCCATGGTGGTGATAGCCCTTCGAATCGGAGACCGGGTTTGGACGGGACTCTAGTGGCGCTGGAGTGGTTATGCAACTAGTGGCATAATCGGCGGCGGGTGGATGTTCTCGCGTTGCCCGCTGATTCGAACATGTTGGAAATCAGTCGTATCAGGGAAGCGCCGACCGCCTGTCCCGGCTTCCGGCGCGTTTTTATGCAACAGATTGGATAACCGTCGTGACAGGACTGCTGCCGCCGCGCTGCGTCGGCGGAAACCGCACGGGACTTACGATCACGCCATGTCGCTGCAATTCGCCATCCTGACCGCGCTCACAGAGCGGGCATCGACGGGTATCGAACTCACCCGTCGGTTTGATCGGGCATTCGGCTACTTCTGGCCGGCGACGCACCAGCAGATCTATCGGGAGCTCGACAAGCTCAAGACCTCCGGGCTGGCCGAGGCCTCGACGCCTGATCGCCCCGAGCGCGGTCAGCCCAAGCGCTTCAGCATCACGCCCGCGGGACGGGCGGCGCTGGGCGAATGGCTCAGTGGCATCGATGATCCCGCGCCGGAGCGGATGTCCATCGCCGTGCGGGTGCGCGCCGCCGCGGCGCTCGGCGAGACCGGGGCCGTGCGCGCCGTGATCGCGCACCACCTCGCCGCGCATGAAGCGATGTTGGCCAACTACCGCGAGATCGATGCCCGGGATTTCGCGGCCCCGGTCGCCGACGCCGACGTACTCCGCCACCTCGTGTTGAAGGCGGGCCTGCGAACCGAGCAAGCCTGGGTCGACTGGTGTCGCGAGGCGCTGGACGTGCTGGACAGGCTCACGTCGTCCGGTGACCGCGCCTGAGCCCTGGGACGTTGGTTCCGTCGTCCTACAGGTACATGCCTTCCGGCGGCTCGGCGCGGTAGCGACCGGTGCCCAACTCGGTGAGCAGCGCCGCCGTGCTGATGGCTTCGCCGTTACCGGCGAGCAGTGCGCGGCGGACGATCTCGCGGATGTCGCTGCCGCTGGTGTGCTCGGGCAGGGCCGCGGCCACTGCGGCCGTGTTGACGTCCGCCCCTCCGGGCAGGTCGCCGAGCAGCACCGACAGGATGCGGGCCGCACCGACGCGGTCGGGGTAACCGACCTCGACCACCGAGTCGAACCGGCCGGTGCGGATCGCCGCCTTGTCCAGAGTCGCGACGTCGTTGGTGGATGCCAGCGTCAGGATGCGGGCGTCGGGGGCAATATCCATGGCCTGCAGCAGCTCCGACAACCCGCCGCCGCCGACGGAGCGATCCCGGCACCACAGGTCGACGTCTTCGAGCACCAGCAACACCGGGCCGCCCAGGCGCTGAGCCTCCTCGACGACGACCGTCAGCAGGTCCGCTCCGGCGCGGGCCTCGACGTAGATCACGGTGAAATCGCCGACGACTTCACTGGCCGCGACAGCACTGACCGCGGACTTCCCGGTGCCGGGCGGACCGCACAACAGCACGCCGCGGCGGGCTCCCAAGCCGTGGGCGTTGAGCAGGCCGTGGCGATCGCGAACCGCCGCGATGCCGAGATCGACTTCGGTCCATACTGATTGGGGCACAATCACATTCGATCGGCTGACAGCCGGCGGCAACTCGATCACCGTGAGCTGCAGACCATGCGCGTTGGTGGCGCGCAGCGCGCGGCCCCGGTACGGGTTGAGCGCGTTGGCACGCTCTGCGAGCCTGTCGAGCAGCACGCGGGCCTCGGCCTGATGTGCGGGCATCACGTAGACGCTGACCTCGGCCGAGTGGTTGAACGACTCGCGGGTTTCGATCTTGATGACGCACCCGACCTCGGGCAACAGGGACCCCGCGGGGAAGTGCACGCGCAGGCTCAGCGGGTGGCGGTACTGCCGCTCGCCGATCTCGGTTTGCGTCCACATCGGGGGATGCGAGTACTCGCCGGGGCCGACCAGACACACCTGCTCGTGCTCAGTGATCCACTCACCGAGTGCCAACGCCGTGGTCAACCGTGCCACGGGATTCAGATCGCGGGTTTCATCGATCAGCTGACCGCAGTCGCTCACCCCGAGCGCACGGGCGGTGAACCGGTCGGCGGTCTCGGCCCTGTCGAGGTCGGAGACGCCGGCCAGCAACTCACCGAGTGCATGCAGGGTCACACGCGCCATCGGGTGCACGTCGTTCAGCCACGCCGCGACATCGCTGATCGGCCGGCGACCCGTGCGGTCGTCGTCGGCGAATTCGGTTGCCAGTTGCGTTATTTCGTCGTTCGTCAGAGTCATGGTTGGTGATGTGGGTCGGAAACAGGGCAGTCGGACAGAATGGCACGCTGCCGAGGCACCGTCAACGAGTTTTCGCCGCCGCTACGCGGTGGGCTTCTGCCACACGAGCAGATAACGCCAGAAGAGCAGGCGCCGCACCTGGGCGCCCGGAAGAAGCATCGCGGCCTGCGCGGCGACCTCATGCGTCGTCAGCGGTGGGTCCAGCACCACCGGCATCACGTCGTGGTCAGGCGTCTTCGCGAACCCGGTGCCGGTTCCCAGCAGTCGCTCGGCGCGAAACCGGACACCGAGCGCGCGATGGGCGAGCGCGGCGCCGAGCTCATGCGGCCACTCACGCCGCAGGTCTGTCCGCGGCAGCGCGATCGCAGCGAGCACACCACCGGGCCGAAGCGCGTCGGCCAGCCGGGGCAGCACCGCATCGAGCCGCATGTGGTGCAGTGCGCTGATGGACACGATCGCGTCGTAGTCGGTTGCCGGCAGCGCGTCGGTCAGCACGTCGGCCTGAATGCAGTTCACATTCGTCGGGGCCCGGTGCTGCGCTTCGGCGATCATCACCGCCGAGCGATCGACCGCGTCGACGTGCGCACTGCGCTCGGCGAGTTGGACGGCGAATCCGCCGGCTCCGCAGCCGACGTCCAGGACCCGCTGGCACCGTGACGGCAGGAGCTGCAGCAGCCGGCGCTGGTAGTAGGCGTTGTGGTCCCAGTCGAGCGGGCTCCGGGCGTCGGCCACCGCCGGCGTCACGCGCGCGCGGTGACCCGAACCGGGATGGGGCCTTTCGCGACTGTCGTGTACGGCGATTCGAGCGGGAAGTCGTCGTGGAGCGACTCGATGCGGTTGGACCGCACGATGGTGGCCAGCGCGAGCGTCGTCACCAACATCGCGAAGTGTTCACCGATGCAGGACCGCGGCCCCGCGGCGAACGGGATGAACTGCCACCGGTCGCGGGTCTTGGCGTTGTCGGGGCTGAACCGGTCGGGGTCGAACGCCAGCGGGTGGTCCCACAACGTCGGGTCCCGGTGCACGGCACTGATGCCGATGGCCACGATGCTGCCGGCTTCGACGCGATGGCCGTCCACCACGATGTCCTGCATCGCCGTCCGGCCGACACCGGCCGCCGGCGGGCACAGCCGCAGCGACTCGTTGAGTACCTGGGCGGTGTAGGCGAGCCGGGGCACGTCGTCGGGGGTCAGCTCCCGGTCGCCGATCGCGGCGACCTCGGCCGCGACCCGGTCCTGCATCGCGGGATTGCGCCCGAGCTGCCACAAGGCGTACGTCAGCGTCGTCGCGGTCGTGTCGTGACCTGCCAGCATGAAGATGAGCAGGTCGTTGCAGATGTCGTCGTCGGAGAGCTTCTGGCCGGTGTCGGGGTCCGAGGCCGCGAGCAGCGCCTTGACCAGCGGTGCATCGCGGTCCGGGTTCGCGCGGCAGTCCTGCAGGACCGCCATGGTCATCTTGCGCATCCGGGCGACCGCGGCGCGAGCGCGACGCCGTCCCAGCGTCGGCAGCCACTGCGGCGCCTTGATCGGCCGCAGGGCGCGATCGGCCGTGTAGCGCGAGGCCACGTGCATGTTCTCGGCGATGGTGTTGCCGTGCTCGTTGATGTCGAGACCGAGAATCGAGTAGCCGAGGGACCGCATGGCGAGCCGGCGGCATTCGATGTCGAGGTCGACGTCACGCGCGTCGCGCCAGCGGTCGGCGATCGCCTGCGCAGCCTGGGACATGTGGCCACCGAAGCGGTCGACGTGCTGCTTGGTGAAGACCGGCTGCAGAGCGCGCCGGCGCGGCGGCCAGGCCTTGTTGGGCAGGACGAAGAGATTGTCGCCGACCACGTTGCGCACTTCTTCGTGGATCGTGGAGCGTTCGGCGAGGTTGTCGGTGCGACCCAGCACGTCGCGGATGCCGGCCGGCGACGTGACGAGCACGATGGGCGGCGCGACGCGCTTGGGTACGACGGCGATGCGACTGACGGGCCCACCGGCCTCGCTCAGCCGGACCAGCCCGGTGTGCAATTGCCGGGTGGCGATCAACTGCCGTAACGGCAGCGGATTCTTCGGCGCGAGCGGCAGCGTGCCCACGTCGCGGGCGTCGATGGTTGCAGTCATGTCAATAAAGAATTATGCCGCGCCAGGGGCGCGCGGTCGAGTGATTCGACCGGCAGGTATCGCAGTCACGGGTATGAATCAGTCATGAGCAACCACGTGAACCTCACCCCGCAGGAAAACGAACTGATCGCCGAGAGCCATCCCGAGGCGTTGGCCCGGATGGATTCGAAAGCACTCAAGGAACTGCAGCGCAGGCTGCGGCAGGCGCGTGAGAAGAACTTCAGTTTGTTGCGGCGTCAGGGTGCGGCGCGGGTGGAATCCGAGGGTGGCCGGGGCGCCGCGCAGCCCGCCAACGAAAAGCGTGGCGAGAAGGTCGACGTGTTCGACGAGGCGCTCACTCGGGTGAGCGAGCGCCTCGAAGCCGTCGGCGACACCGAGTAGTCACCCGGAACGCGCCTCGGCGCGAAGCCGCACCTCTGGGCCCGGGCCGGCGAGTGACTTTTGGCCATAGCACCGGGCAGTCGACGCCCGTACCGTTGAAGATGTCGGGATTTGCACCTTCGTCTGGAGCGGACATCATGACCGAATTATCTCCTCGCCCATACATTTTGGTCGGCATCGATGGATCAAGATCATCGCTGGAGGCGTTGCTGTGGGCCATCGGCGAGGCGCAGTTGCGTAACCTGCCGCTGCGGCTGGTCCATGCCGTCGACTACGGCAACTTCGTGATGGGATTCAACCCGGGCGCGTCCGAGAGCTTCTTCAAGTTCGTGGAGACGTCGGGGCAGAACTTCCTCAACGAAGCCAAGGAGCGGGTGCAGGCGCTCGCGCCTGAGGTGGAGGTGTCCGTCCACAACCTGGTCGGCCGCCCGGCGCAGCTGCTGGAGGAGCAGTCCAAGGACGCGTTCCTCGCCGTTGTCGGATCGAGTGGGCTGCATGGATTCACGGGGCTCCTGGCGGGGTCGGTGGCGGTGTCGCTGACCGCGCACGGCCACAGCCCCGTTGTCGTGGTGCGCGCGCCAGGCCTCCATGCCGGTGGACCTGTCGTTGTTGGCGTCAGTGGTGCCCCCGACAGTGAGGAGGCGATCGGCTGGGCCTTCCAGGAGGCATCACTGCGCGGTGCGAATTTGCTCGCCGTTCTGGTATCGAGTTATGTGCCAGCCTATTTCGACTACGTCGAACCGACGTGGGAAGAGCTGCCGGGGCCGGCCCGTGAGGACCAGCAGGCGATGCTGTTGGCGGAGCGATTGGCCGGATGGCAGGAGAAGTTCCCTGACGTTGCTGTCCGCCGAGTCATCGCCGCCGGTCATCCGGGGCACGTCCTGCTGGGCTATGCCAAGCGCGCACAGCTGATCGTCACCGGGACTCACGGGCATGGAAACGCGGCCGGGTGGTTCCTCGGGTCGACGAGTCACCGGCTGGTTCAGCATGCCGAGTGCCCGGTGCTGGTTGCCCGGCCGCAGGCCCGGTAGTCAGACCGTTGACGAGGTGCAGGTGGCCGTTCGCGGCCACCTGCACCTCAGGTATTCAGGCCCGCGCGACGAGCGCAGAGGGATTGTCGGAGTTCGAGTCGGCATGTGAGCCAATGATTTTGACGAGCTTGGCGGCCTCGCGGCTACCGACAACGACGAGGCTGATCGGTTCGGACGTCGCCTGCAGGAACCGCACGAAACTCGTCGTGATGGGTACGGTCGTGATGTACACGTCGGGGTAGAGGTCCTGCCACACCGCACAACGGCGCAGCAGCTCCTGGCGGCCACTCATCCCGGTCTCCGGCGGACACACGCCGACGGCCACAACGGGCCGTCCACGCAGTTGCGCTTCGGCGACCGCCGCGGCGAACACATCGTGGTTCTCTTCCCAGTCATTGACCTCGACGACGATCGACCCCGCCGGCGACCGCCGGTGCGGTGCGTAACTGCGGACCACTGCCGCCGGACACGCCGCGCCCTCGGCCACGCCCGCCGCGGTCGATCCCAGCAGCGCTTTTGCGAAACGGCCTATCCCGACCGAGCCCACACATACCATGGCGGCTCGGCGGGATTCTTCGATCAATACCGCAGTCGGTTCACCGTCCACCACGGCGGTCTCGACCTTGACCTGCGCGGCGGTGTCGTCGATGGCGGCGTGAGCCGCGCGTAGGCAGGTCCTGGCGTACTCGATGGCCATCCGATCTGAACCATGCGGGCCTTGCACGCAACTCACCAGCCGCAGCGGGACATCTCGGGCGATGGCTTCGGCGACGGCCCAGTGAGCGGCGTAGACGGCAGCTGTCGAACCGTCGATGCCGACCACGACGGAATCGCCAGCGTGCATTTCGATCATATTGTCTCCCGGTGCTTTTCGCGTGTTCCGCAGTGGTTTGCCCTGGCGTGCGGAACCGCAGATGTGTCATCGAATCCTCACCCGGGTACGTAACCGGAGGCGAGGGCACAAAGGCCTTTGGGGCGGCGCATGAGTCACCACGGGTCGAGGGTCCCGAGCGGTGGCGAGTGATCACTCAACGAGTGACTTTCGGCCATAGCAGCGGAGGGGTCGCGCTCGTACCGTCGTGGGCATCGGACAGTCAGAGCCATCGGAGGATATTGTGACCGAATTACCGCCCCGCCCTTACATTTTGGTCGGCATCGACGGGTCGAGCTCATCGCTGATGGCCCTGACTTGGGCCGTCAACGAAGCACAGTTGCGCAACCTCCCGCTCCGGTTGGTGCACGCCGTCGACTTCGAGAGTTTTGCGCTGGGGTTCAACCCGGGGGCCTCGGAGAGCTTCTTCAAGTATCTGGAGACCACCGGCCAGCGCTTCCTTGACGAGGCCCTCGATCGCGTCCAGACGCTGGACCCTGATCTGGAGGTGATGTTGACCAGAAAGGCGGGCCGTCCAGCGCGCGTGCTGATCGACCTGTCGAAGGGCGCATTCCTCACCGTCGTCGGTTCAAGCGGACTGAACGCGTTCACCGGCCTGCTGGCCGGCTCGGTGGCAGTGGCGCTGACCGCGCACGGACACAGCCCGGTGGTCGTCGTCCGCGCACCGGGGGTGCCGGTGACAGGACCCGTTGTGGTCGGGATCAGCGGGGCCCCGGACAGTGAGGATGCGATTGGCTGGGCCTTCGAGGAAGCCGCCATGCGCGGGACTGGACTGACCGCTGTCCTGGTTTGGGGCTATCTGCCGGCGCATTTCTACGATGCCCAAGGCCCCTGGAATGACCTGACCGGCCAGGCGCGTGAGGAACAGCAGGAGATGCTGCTGGCCGAGCGATTGGCCGGGTGGCAGGAGAAATTCCCTGATGTCGCCGTGCGCCGCGTCGCGGCACTCGGCAATCCTGGACACGTGCTCCTGAGCCACGCTCAGCGCGCTCAGCTGGTCGTCACGGGAAGTCATGGTCGAGGCGACGCCACCGGACTGCTGCTCGGTTCCACCTGCCACAAATTGATCCACCAGGCGAACTGCCCGGTGCTCGTCGCTCGGCCACATGCTCGCGAGTCCACCCGATGACGAGCGCAACTCGCGAGGTGCGTGAGCCCTTGACGGCGGCGCGGCTGCGATCGGTGGACGCGTACTGGCGTGCTGCCAACTATCTCGCTGCCGGCCAGATCTACCTGATGGGCAACCCGCTACTGCGAACACCGTTGGAGCACCAACACATCAAGCCCCGCCCGTTGGGGCACTGGGGCACCTCGCCGGGGCTGAACTTCATCTACGCGCACCTGAATCGCGCCATCATCGATCATGATCTCGACGCGATGTATGTCATCGGTCCCGGTCATGGCGGGCCGGCGCTGTTCGCGAACGCCTGGCTCGAGGGCAGCTACAGCCGAACACGTCCCGACATCACCCGCGACGAACGCGGCATGGCGACACTGTTCCGCGAATTCTCCTTTCCCGGTGGTGTTCCCAGCCATGTCGCACCCGAGGTTCCAGGATCCATTCATGAGGGCGGCGAGCTGGGCTACTCCTTGGCACACGCCTACGGCGCTGCGCTCGATAACCCGAACCTGTTGGTGGCGTGTGTAATCGGCGACGGCGAAGCCGAGACCGGTCCGCTGGCCGCCAGCTGGCATTCGAACAAGTTCATCAACCCCGCCACCGATGGTGCGGTACTGCCCATCCTGCACCTCAACGGCTACAAGATCGCGAACCCGACGGTGTTGGCGAGAATCACCGACGGTGAACTCGACAGCTTGTTACGTGGATACGGGCACCACCCGATCTACGTCAGCGGCGACGATCCGCAACAGATGCATCAGGACATGGCTGCAGCGCTCGACCATGCGGTAGCTCTGGTGCGCGAGATCCAGAACGCTGCGCGGACGAACTCGGCATCACCACCGCGACCCCAATGGCCCATGCTCGTGTTGCGGACACCCAAAGGCTGGACCGGACCCCAATGGGTCGACGGTGTGCCTGTGGAGGGCACGTGGCGCGCCCATCAGGTGCCCATCGCCGATGTGCGGTCTGATCCGGAACATCGTCGGCAGTTCGTCGATTGGCTGGACTCTTATCGCCCCGATGAGCTGTTCGACGAAATGGGTTGCCCCACAGCGCTGGTGACGGGCAATGTGCCCTCACCCGATTACCAGATGGGATTGAACCCGAATGCCAACGGCGGCCTGCTGCTGACACCTTTGCATCTGCCTGCCGCCAAGGAATTCGCCGTGTCGAGCGTCAAGCCGGGGGATACCACCGCAGAGCCGACCAGGGTGCTGGGGCAGTATCTGCGCGAAGTGATGGTGCGTAACGCCTGCTATCGCAACTTCAGACTGTTCGGACCCGATGAGACGGCGTCGAATCGGCTCGATGCCGTGTATGACGTCAGCGACAAGCAGTGGAACGCAGCAGTTCTGCCGAGCGACGAGCACCTGGCCCGCGACGGGCGTGTGCTCGAAGTCTTGTCGGAACACATGTGCCAGGGCTGGCTGGAAGGTTATCTGCTGACGGGGCGGCATGGCCTGCTCAACAGCTACGAGGCCTTTGCCCATGTCGTGGACTCGATGGTGAACCAGCATGCCAAGTGGCTCAAGGTGAGCCGCGAACTACCGTGGCGCGCACCGATCGCGTCCCTGAACTATTTGATCACGTCCCACGTGTGGCGCCAGGACCACAACGGCTTCTCGCACCAGGACCCCGGTTTCATCGACCACGTTGCCAACAAGCGCGCCGATATCGCGCGCATCTACTTGCCGCCGGACGTCAATACGCTGCTGTCGGTAGCGGCGCATTGCCTCGCCAGCCGGGACTACATCAACGTGATCGTTGCCGGGAAGAACGACGCACCGGTATGGCTCACCGCCGAGCAGGCCGCGGTGCATTGCGCACGCGGTGCGGACATCTTCGAGTGGGCCAGCACCGACAGGGGTTCAGAACCTGATGTGGTGCTGGGCTGTGCCGGCGACGTGCCAACCACGGAGGTGCTGGCCGCCGTGTCGATACTGCGGAAACACCTGCCGAAGCTCAAGATTCGTGTCGTCAACGTGGTCGACCTGTTCCGGTTGCAGGCCAACTCTCAGCATTCGCACGGCATGACGGACGTGGAGTACGACACGTTGTTCACCACCGACCGGCCCGTGATATTCGCCTACCACGGTTACCCGTCGTTGATCCACCGGTTGACCTACCGCCGACGCAATCACCGGAATATGCATGTGCGCGGGTATCTGGAAGAGGGTTCGACGACAACGCCTTTCGACATGCTGGTGCTGAACAAGATGGACCGCTTCCAGCTGGTGATCGACGCCATCGATCTGACGCCCGGACTCGACGGTCCCGCGGTACACGCACTGCGCGCAGACATGGTTGCGGCTCATGATCGCCACCGTGAATGGATCCGGACGCGCGGTGAGGATCTGCCCGAGGTCACGGAGTGGCGTTGGGAGTCGGCAACTGATTGACGGCGTCGGCGATATGTGTCCTCGTCATGCGACGACTGTGCGCTCAGGGGGCTTCGGCGACTAAGGTCTAGGGTCCTCAGATTGACGGCCACTGGTGATCCACGCCGTGGCGTCCTCGACCTGCCCCGCAGGGAACTTCCGGATCTCCGCCGCGATGAAGTGTGACACCAGGTGCTGTGCAACGCCCGCTATCGGCGAATCAGTGACGATGGCAATCTTTTTCACGTGTTGGTGATGGTCATGGACGAATCGCAGGTGCGTCACCATCGCCCCGAAACTGTCCCATCCCGGAAAATGTGGAGCGTCGATGATGAGGCCGGCAAGGTCGCCGCCCTGCTCGATCTTCGGGTCGACAGTTTGGTTGAGGGCGGCAAAATCGCCGGTACTCAACGGGGATTCCGGGTGAATGGTGAGAATCGAGTTGTCCGAGTCCCATTGTTGATCGATCACGGTTCACTCCTGTGCTATCAGTCTGAGCGCAAAGTTGTTGTGCAGCAGCGGGTAATGGCCGGTTCTAGCCGCTGAGCAGCATCAGGTTGCCCAGCCGGCGAGTGTGCGTCGCAGCTGACGCGACGGAGATCAGGTGAGCGAGCCCGTTCTCGATGCCGCGGGCGAGATCTTCCGTGTCGAGCTCGGCGTCGTAGTCGCCGATGACGCCGAATGTCAGGCGATCTGCGTAGCTCATGATGGCGATGCCCGTGCGCATGCCCATCGCAATCGGGGGCACCGGCACGAGCGCGGCGATCTGCCGACCCATCAAGCGCATGCGCCGGCTCGGGCCCGGGACATTCGTCGTCACGGCAACGACGCCGTGTTGCGGAAGCCGGCCCAGTAGCCGCACGGCCGACGCCATGATCGGAAACGGAATTAGGTTGGCCGCGGCGACCACCAGAGAGCCGGCTTGGCGCTGCCCACTGCCTTTCGCCGTTGTCAGCCTCTTGTGGACCAGCCGGAGCTGTTCGAGCGGATCGGGCCGATCGACGGGGAGGTCCGGCAGCAGCACGGAAACCCGGTTGTCGGGCACGTGGAGTAGTTCGGCCGGACGAACGGAGACCGGCACCACGGTGCGGATCGGCCCGGCCGAAGGTTGCATATCGTGCTGCAGCATCGCTGACCGGAAACCGTCCGTGATGGCTGCCAGGGCCACATCGTTGACCGTGACGCCGAACCGCTTGGCGACCATCTGGACATCGGGTAGCGAGACCTCGACAGCACTGAATCGGCGCATGTCGCTGAGCTGCCCGTTGAGGGGTTGGGTCGAGGTGGTGAGCACGCCGGCTACGAGTTGAGCAGCTCCGAACGCCATGCGCACCCCACTGCGCGCCGTCGATCTCACCATCCGCCACGCATCGGTGCCGAGCGTGATCGGATTGAAGCCGCGCCGCGATTGCTGAGCTGATCCCGAAGGGAGGCAGGGTATTTCATCGCGCGCTGCCCACTGGTTGTCGCAGATGCCGGCGAGCATCGCTGTCGCCGCGACACCGTCGGCGATGCAGTGGTGCAGCTTGACCACGATCGCCCAGCGACCATCAGCCAGACCGTCCAGCATCCACGCTTCCCACAATGGACGGGATCTGTCGAGGCGGCGCTCCATCAAGCTCGCCACCGCGCGATGAATCGCAGTGTCATCACCGGGCACTGTTACGGTGAGCCGGCGGACGTGGTGGGTGATGTCGAAACTGGGTGCCGGTACCCATTCTGGAGCGCTGAGGTCGAGCGGATATGAGTGCAACACCTGTCGGCAACGGGGCAGGGTGGCCGAGCGCTCGTCGAGCACCGCTTGTAGTTCGGCGAAGTCCGGGGCCGGGCCTTCCATGATGGCCACCACCGCGACGGCAAGATTGGCATGACTGTCGGAATCCTCAGCCTGCAGGAATCCGGCATCGAGAGCGGTGAGCTGGTTGTCGTTCATCGGTGTCCTTTACGGGCCGGCCTGCCAATGGTGCGGTGTTCGCGAATGATGTTGCGCCTATCGGAAGTTCACGAGCAGAGCTGATGGACCGCGGTCGTAGGGACCTTCGGCACCTGCTGAGCCTGCCGTGACCGGGCTTGTGGCCTTCCGGCTGCCTGCCAGAGGACCTTTGGCCCGTGTGGGCCTCAGACCAGTGGCGCACCATCGAGTGGCTGCCCCGCTGAAGTCGTGATTCGTAGGGAGGATTTCCCGATGGCCGTATCCACCGATGAGGATGTCCCGTCGTCAGAAGGCGTGGTAGATGCGTCCCCAGGGCGGTTTCTCGCTCTGATCACCGCTGCGCTGATCGTGGCGGCGATGCTCATCGGTTGGATGTTCGGCGGCTTTTCGCTGGCCCGCCTGGTGCTGCCGGATGACGCGGTAGCGCCGGCGAAAGTTGCTACGGCACAACAGCAGGCGCCGCCCACATCGCAACAACTGCATGCGTGGCTTGCGCAACTTGAATCACCGCTGGACGCCTTACTGATTCAGCGGGACAACATCGCCACCGCGGCTGCCAAGTCTGACATGGTGGGAATTCAGCGGGCCTGCGAAGCCGGCCAGATGGTCCTGCCTCAGCTACAGACGTTGTTGCCGAGCCCGGAAGCGACACTGACAACCGCCCTGCGGCAGACTCTCGAGGATTTCGGCTCCGGATTCAGTGAGTGCCTGACCGGCATTCGGAGTCAGGACGTCGCAGACATCGAGATGGCCTCGGTCTATCTGTACCGCGCGAACAATGACCTTCGAACGCTGATGGCAGTGATTGCGCGTGAACTGAATGATATCGACTCCGGGAATCAGGAAATCGTACCGATCTGACGTTGCCGGCCGACCCGAATGCCGTTGGAGTTCATCAGGAGTCGGCGGACACGGCGACGGATGGGGCTGATCGACGATCTGGGGACCACCCGACCGCGGTGAGATACAGCCCGGCCAGCCCGGTGACGATCACGACGGCCTGCCACCACGGTGCGGCGGCCAGAACGTCGTGCCCTGTCGCCAGGTACGCCGCGGGGAACATCATCAACGCCGCGCCCTTGAGCACAGTCAACCAGCCCAGCACCGACACGGTGGCGGCAGCAGCTCCGCGCCAATGCGGGTGCAGTGTGACGACGACCAGTCCCATCGGTAAGACGAATGCGCCTGTGATCCAAGGCCATACAGAGTTGTCCCCGAATGTGTGCATCAGAGTCTTGACGTAATCAGCCCGGGTGACCAGTGATGCGGCCGCGACGACGAGATAGGGCCCGAGCACCCGAGCGAACATCCGGGTGCGGTGCTGAATGTGCGGTGTTGCGGTCATGATGCGAACTCCATCTCATCGATAGAGGCGCGGGTCGTTGATCGGGGCTCGGATCAGCGACCCGCCGCCTCGTCGTCGCAGGCACGAGAACCCGGCAACGAGTCCTCGTCGTGCAGAAGGGAAACGACGTCCGTCAGCGCGCGGCGCGGGGTCGAGGGTAAGGGGTCTGCGTTCAAGGGTGCCCAGCCGACGCGAATGAGCATCTGCGGGAACAATTCATCGCCGAAAACGTCCGATCGGACGATGGCTCGGCACTCGGGATTCTCCAGTGCCTCCGTGACGGGGCACGTGGACAGTCCCTGCGCGGTGGCTGTGAGCAGAACTGCGCTCGTTGCTTCTCCGGCCCGCAATCGATCAATCGGAGTGTCGGTCGAGGTGCCGAGCGCCAACAGTGAACCGTTGTCATCGGTGGCCGTTGTGCCTGCGGCCTGGCCGAGCACGGGTCCGGCGAAGATGCGACTGGGGAGAGCAGCGCTGTGGTCGGGCGCGGGTGTACTACGAGCGGGCACGCCGGCGACCGATGCGTAGCGGCCGCTCCAGACCGTCAGTTCGGTGAGGTAGTCCAGATCATGCACATGCTGTGAAACCGCTTGCCGCAGTGCATTTGTGAGGACGTCGTTGAGCTTTACCCGGCGCAGGCCGATGCCGAGGCGCGCCGCGCGGGCGGTCATCAGAGCGATGTCCCCGAGCGGGACGGGCCAGCCGCTGTAGTACCGCCGGTCGGTTCGGCGCCGCGGAATCGCCGCGGCGAGAGCGATGTCGGCCTGCTCTGGGACGCAGGGTGTCAATTCGATCGCGGCGAGATGATCAGGCTCGGCCGGGTTTGGGAACCTGCGCACGGTCGCCTGCCAGCCCAGCGCGTGGAAGGCCACGGTCGCGTGGTGCAGCGCCGCACCACAACTGATCAGCAGGTCGCGGCCGTCGGGGTCGGTGTGAATCAGGTGCAGTGACGATTCGGCGTACAAGTGCACACTGTTGGCGCCGATGCGCCACCGCCAGGGTTGCGTGTTGTGCACCGAAGGGGCACGCGTTGCCAGCGCCATTGCCGCGCAAATCGTCTGATGGTCGGGGAACGTCTCGGGCATCTGATTCACCTCACTGGACCTGTGATCGAGGTCGACCCGGTGCGTTTCAGATCGCGCACACTGCTCGTTTCTCATACAACGATCCTGCAGGTGATCGGGCACGATCGACAGAGCACTACGTCACTTGCTGAAGAGTTCTGTCCCAGACCACATGCCGGCGGAAGCGGTGTCTATCGTCATTGGTGGCCAAAGACATTGGACCCGCATCCCGAGTCGCCCCATCAGGGCAGCGGCGCCCACCACCGCAGGACGGTGCCGGCGTCGACGCCGGGTCCGACGGTCATGTCACCGCCGGTGTCTCGCGCCCGTCGGCGGAGGTTCGCCAAGCCACTTTCGGTGATGCCTTCGGGTAATCCCTGGCCGTTGTCGGTGACCTCGATACGCAAGTCGTTGTCGACGTTGACGGTGACGCCGACCGCGCTGGCCTTGCCGTGACGGACGGCGTTGCTCACCGCTTCGCGGACGACGGCCTCGGCGTGATCGGCCAAGTCGGGCTCGATGACCGAGAGCGGGCCGTCGTAGCGGACCGTGGTGTGCAGTTCGTGGCTGGAGAAAGAGGCGACCGCGGCATCGAGTCGCTGTCGTAACCGAGTGGTGGAGGCGGTGCTGCCGTGCAGATCGAAGATCGCGGTGCGGATTTCGGTTATCACTTCCTGGAGGTCGTCGACGCAGTCGGTGATGCGGCGCTGCACATCGCTGGACTTGGCGCGCGGGATCGCGCCCTGGAGCGTCAGACCAACCGCGAACAGCCGCTGGATGACGTGATCGTGCAAGTCTCTGGCGATGCGGTCGCGATCGGCCAGTACAGCCAGCTCACGCTTCTGCCGCTGACTGGCGGCAAGCTGCCAGGCGAGCGCGGCCTGGTCGGCGAACGCGGCCATCGTGTCCAGCTGATCCGCGGTGAATTCCTGGCGGCCCGCATTCCGCAGCACGACCAAGACTCCGATGACGCTCTCGGTGGTGCGCAGTGGCAGCACCAGTGCCGACGCCACGTCGGCCGCAATTGCTTCAGGTAGCTCCGCTGCCCGGCAGATCGAGGGCGTTCGATCGTGAAAAGCCCGGCCGATGGGTCCGCGGGCCCCCGGCGCCTCCAGCGCTGATGCTCGGGCATCGCCGACGACGTCGATCACCTGGAGTTCGGTGATCTCGCTGCTCGGCGCATCGTCGTCCTCGGGAACCGCGATCAGCGTCGCGTCCGCGTCCGTCAGCGAACGTGCCTCCTCTGCGATCTGGCGGAACACCAGCGACGGCTCCGTGCCGGACAACAGGGCGGTACCGATATCGCGGGTGGCCTCGATCCAGGCCTGGCGTTGCTGCGACTGACGGTAGAGCCGGGCGTTGTCGATGGCGATGCCGGCCGCCGCGGCCAGGGCCTGTGCGAGCACTTCGTCGTCTTCGCTGAATGGCTGTCCGGATGCTTTTTCGGTCAGATACAGGTTGCCGAAGACTTCGTCGCGGATGCGGACCGGCACACCGAGGAAAGTGCGCATGGGAGGGTGGTGCTCGGGAAAGCCCACCGAGGCGGGGTGGGTGCGAATGTCTTCCAGCCGAATGGGTTTCGGTTCGTCGATGAGGACGCCGAGTACGCCGCGCCCTTGGGGCAGCGGGCCGATCTTGCAACGGGTCTCCTCGTCTATGCCTTCGTAGACGAATTCGACGAGCTCGTGATCCGTGCCCCGAACACCGAGGGCCCCGTATCGTGCGTCGATCAGCTCGATCGCGGTGCGCACGATGGTGCGCAGTGTCTCGTCCAGTTCGAGCCCGGACGTGACGGTGAGCATCGCCTCGACCAGACCGTCGAGCCGGTCACGGCCCTCGATGATCTGTTCGACGCGGTCCTGAACTTCACTGAGAAGTTCACGCAGCCGTAGTCCCGATAGCGGCGCTCGCAGCGGATGCTCAGTGCTGCTGTCTTGACGTCTCACATCGGTGATTCTGCCACTGGGGCAGCGGTGCGCCAGGAATTTGACGCCGGCGGCAGATCAGTCGTCCGAGCGCCGCGGCCGGTCCAGTTTCGACACGAACACCGCGGCCTGCGTCCGTCGTTCCATGCCCAGCTTGGCGAGCAGACGCGACACGTAGTTCTTTACCGTCTTCTCCGCCAGGAACATTCGTGCGGCGATCTGCTTGTTGGTCAATCCTTCGCCGAGCAGATCCAGCAGCACCCGTTCCTGATCGGTCAGCCCCGAAAGCGGGTCCGAGCGCTCGGCTTCATTGCGGAGCTTCGCCATCAACGCCGCAGCGGCACGGTTGTCCAGGAGGGACCGTCCGGCGCCCACGGCCTTGATCGCCTCGGCGAGTTCCATGCCTTTGATGTCCTTGATGACATAGCCGCTCGCGCCGGCCAGGACCGCGTCGAGCATGGCCTCGTCAGACGTGAACGACGTCAACATCAGACACCGTAGGTCGGGCAGGCGCGACAGCAGGTCGCGGCATAGTTCGATGCCGTTGCCGTCCGGCAGACGCACATCGAGGACGGCCACATCGGGCCTGAGCGCAGGAATCTGGGCCATGGCGTGCGCCACGGTTCCAGCCTCGCCGATGACTTCGAGATCCGGATCCGCACTCAGCAGGTCGATGAGTCCGCGGCGCACGACTTCATGGTCATCGACGAGAAATACTGTGACCATTCGCGTGCCCTTCTGCACGCCGGCGGCGCGCTGATAAACGTTGACGTCTTGCTCATGACGATAGGCCAGGCCTCGGCTACAGGCGCTGATTACGTTGGCAAATCAGTGCCGTGCAGTTCACCTGGGGCGAGGCTGAGCGCGCCGTCCCCACGATCTCACCCATCCCGGGCCTCCGGTGCCTGCCGATCACCAGCAATTGGATCGAATCGGCATGGCGATCAAGGTAATTCATCGTGGAACCACGGATTGCGACGGGGTTGAACTCGATGTCCGGGTTGGCGAGGCGATACCGGGCGAGACGTTTGTCCAGCCGCGCAGACACGCCATCATCCTGCACTTTGTCCCGTCCGTCCGCAGGCGAGGTCGGCCGCGTTGCGAGCACCGTCAGGGGCACTCCGCGTAGCCGGGCTTCGCTGATTCCGGCCTCGAGAACGACGGCGCTGTCCGGACTTTCATCGACTTCGACCACGACGTGCCTGGGCTGCATCACCCCGTGGTGGTTGCCGCTGCGGACGATCGCCACCGGACACGGCGCGGAAGTCGCCAATGTGGCCGCGGTCGAACCGAGTCGGTGCCCCGTGGCATGCGCGATGCCGAGCGAGCCCAGACACAGGAGGTCAGCAGATCGGCTGGCGTCCAGGAGGACCCGGGAGGGATGCCCCTGCAGTACTTCCCATTCCACTTTGACAGGCTGCTCTGTGGACTCGACCGCGACCAGCGCACGCCGCACGGAGACGTCGGCGCACGCCAGATCTTGGGCTTCCTGCTGGGGATCGACGGCACCGCGTGGCTCGACGACGTAGAGCAGGCGCAGGGGTACGTCGCGACTGACGGCTTCATCGACCGCCCACAAGGCAGCGTCGACCGACCATCGCGAGCCGTCGATGCCGACCACGACGGCCGGCGACGGTGAAGCTGACTTGTACATCTCCGCACCCTCCTGACATCCCCGAGCTGAGTATTCGTCGACGGTAGGTGCGGTGACCGTGTCCGCGGCAGGGGCATTGGTCCCTAGTTGCCTGACCGTGGGTCCATGTGCCCTAGTGAGCGGGCTGGCGACTTGTCATCGTCGACGATATGAAGAAGCAACTGGCAACGGGTGTAGCGCTTGCGGCTGCACTGTGCGTAGCGGGCCGGCTGTATCGCAAGTGGGCGGCCGCCAGGCGCACATCCAGCGCTCCGCCATCACTTCCGGTCATCAGAGCCATGTGGCCGGAAGCGGAAAACATCCGCCAGCTGGCGTCGCGGTGTCGGTGGCGGGACGTCCTCCAGGGCTGGGGCGGTGCCGATGCGGACCAACACCTGGGGCAGGGGATGGCCGGTGAGCGCGCTGATGATGTCGCAGGTGGCCGGGTGCTCCGTCAGGTGGGTGAGCGTGCAACTGGCTAGGCCCGCGACGGTGGCTTCGAGCAGCACTGCCGACAACGTCTCGCCGCACGCCAAGATGTCCTCGCGCGTATCGCCGAGTGCGGAGATGACCACCACGGTGGCCTGGTCATCGCCGGCATGTTGGCGACGCTCGCGGACATGGGAAACCGGGAACGAGCGTCCGATGTCAACCCGATCACCTTCTGCAGCCGACAACAACGCACTGTGTGGAATACCGGTTGTACTCTCAAAAGACGAAGTCCACCAGTCCAATTCGGCGTGATACGCGGCGTCGTACATCCGTAGCGCATCGGTGAGATGTGACGCCTGGGCTACTTCGGTGCGTTGTCGGGCGGTCAGGACGTCAACCTGTGCCGGGTGATTCACCGTTGCCAGCCGCAGCATTTCGACCAACGCGGGCCGGTCTGTCACTGCGCCGAACGGAAGTCGATCGGATCGCCGGCACAATATCGCGTCTGCTGCCCGTCGCTGTGCCGGTGTGACGCCGGCGGCCGACTGGAAGCGGATGTCGGCGAGGTGCCGGTGGTTCTCGGGGTCGGGAAAGCGCTCGACGTTGGTGGTCCAGCCAGTTGCGGCCATCGCCACGCGGAGATGGTCCAAGGCCGCGCCGCAGCTCAACAGTGCCTGGCGGCCTGAACCGTCGGTGGTGACCAGCCAGCCGGCGTCGAGATACAGCTTCAGCGTGGCGGATTCGAGCACCCAATTCCACGGCTGGCTGTTGTGGATCGACGGCGCTCTGCAGGCCAGAAGTACCGCATCTTCGATTTCCGCGAGGGAAATAGTGGCTTTCGTCATGCGGCGTCCTTCTCGACAACAGCGAGGTGCACCTTGAAGCCTGCGACGGTTCGGACGCTTCGCACAGGGTCGGAAGTCATCATTACCTCGGCAGTTGGCGGTCAAGCACGTCATCGGGTGTCGACAGAGCACTTTTCGGATCCCGCGAGGACCTTCGACACTATGCCGTGTTCGAGCAGTGCGGTCAGATGTCATCGGAGAGCTGCATGACCACTACGGCACAAGGACCTTTGATGAACATCCAAGCCCCGGTCAACCCGGTCGTCGTCGGCATCGACGGTTCGAAACATGCGGTGCGCGCTGCGCGCTGGGCCGCACTCGAGGCGGCGAGCCGGGACACCACGTTGCGGCTGGTCTACGTCATCGACTCGGATCATGCCGACAGCCAGGAGAGCATCGACCGCGCTCAGCACGCGTTACACAAGGCGTGGAAAGCCGTGACCGCTACACGCGTCGACGTGAAGCTCGAATCAGAGATTCTCTCGGGCAGCCCGGCTGAATGCCTTGCCGATGAGTCCCGCCAGGCGGCTGTGGTGTGCGTCGGCGACCGCGGAACACATGACACGCCTGATGCTCCGCGCGGATCGACGGCTGTTGAGGTGGCCCGGAGCGCGCCAGGCTCGGTCGCGATCATCCGGCGGAAACATCGCGAGTTCGACCATCGCAAGTGGATCGTGGCCGTCCTGGACGAATCAGCCTCTGCCACGGCCGTATTGAAGGCTGCCGAGTCTGATTCGGCATGGCGTGATGCGCCGATTCTGATGCTGGAGCCCTGGTCGCATTCGGGGGCGCCGGTCGATGTCAGAAATCCGGTGCACGCCGCTCTGGAGCGGTATTTGAGGGCCGCGGACAACAGTTACCTCGAGTCGGTCACCCTGGCGATGCCGGGGCATCTGAGCAACTTGCTGCGGCAGAGTGCATGCATCGACCAGCTTGTCATCGTGCCGGGTGACGACCGGGACTTGGTTGCGGAACTGACCAGCGACGAAATGCGCAAAACCTTGAAAGGTTCGGACTGCACACTGTTGTTCGTCCGGCCGGCCTACCGCCCATCAAGTGGCAATGGAACAGCTTGCCACCAGAGTTCGACCGAGCTGCTGACGGCAGGGCAGTCATGACCCAGGTGCTGCATGAGCCGATCCGGCGCACCCAGTCGGCAACCAGACAAGGGTCGGTGGCGACCGAATTCGGGACGCGGCAGTCCCGTGACACCGCGGGTACGGACTGGATTGCCCACGTTGCGGCGAAACTCGCTCTTCGCGAGGGGCGCCACGATACCGCGCGGGATGCGGAGATCGCGAGCTGGTGCCGGGAGACTGCGATGCAGTTCGCGGATGCCCGAATTCAAGCGTTCGTCCCACTGTTGGTCGAGCGAATCGTCGCCGACCGCATTCGGCGTGGCAGTGATTTGGGCTGCTAGTCGGCATCCCGGACGGTCAGCAGCACCTTTCCGACGGTCTTGTCGGAGTCGAGCAGGCGGTGCGCCTCAGGGGCGTCGGTGATCGGCACCTCCGCCGCGACGACAGGCACCACCGCTCCGGCGTCGATCAGTGGCCACAGATGCTGCCGCAGCGCGCTGATGATCTCGGCTTTGGAGCCGGGGCCTTCCTCCGGCCGGCGCCGCAGGTTCGTCACATGTACCGATCCTCGTTTGAACAGCAGCGTGCCGAGATTCAGTTCGGCGACGGCGCCACCCTGTAAGCCGATGATGGTCAGGTGGCCGTTCTCGGCGAGGGCGTCGACATTCTTGCCGAGGTAACTGCCGCCCATGATGTCAAGAATGACGTCGGCGCCAGAGTATTCGGCGTTGACCACCGCCGGGAAATCCTGGTCGCGATAGTTGATCAACGTCCGCGCGCCGAGTTCGCGGCAGGCGTCCAGCTTGAATTGTGTGCCGGCCGTCACCGCCACGTTGGCCCCGAGTGCGCGGCCGACTTGTATTGCGTGCGTGCCGATTCCGCTGCCGCCGCCGTGGATCAGCAGCGTCTGCCCGCTCTGTAGACCACCGGTCATCACCACATTCGACCAGACGGTGGCCGCGGTTTCCGGCAGCGCCGCCGCGGCCGTGACGCTCACGCCCTGAGGCACGGGCAGCACATGGCTGGCGGCGACGTTGACACGTTCGGCGTACCCACCGCCGGCCAGCAGAGCACACACCGCGTCACCGGGTGCCCAATCCTGCACTCCGGCACCGACTTCAGCGATGTAACCGGAGACCTCAAGGCCCGGAATGTCGCTGGCGCCCGGCGGCGGCGGATAGAAGCCCATGCGCTGCATGACATCGGCCCGGTTGACACCGGCCGCCACCACCTCGATGGCGACCTGACCGGGCCCGGGCGCGGGAAGGTCGTCGACCTCGGCCCATTCCATCACCTCGGGCTCGCCGTGGCCGTTGAGAGTTGTCGCGTACATGTTATTTGCCTCCGGGGATGGGGAATTGGGTTGGTTGTGGTCGACGGACTCTGATTGTGGTCAGTGCCTGGTACTTCTCGTGGGTCTGTTCGGGTAGGTCTTCCGGCGTGCCAGGTAAGCCCGTGGGCTGGAGCCGTTCCAGCGGTGGAAGGCGTGGGAGAAGTTGCTGACATCGGTGTAGCCCAGCCGGTTGGACACCTGCTCGACCGTCATGCCGCTCTGCAACAGCTCCGTCCCGAGGTGGTGGCGCACTTCGTCGAGCAGTTTCCGGAACGACGTGCCCTCGGCCTCCAATTGGCGGCGCAACGTTCGGGTACTGCACGAGAGTCGGTCCGCCACCTGGGCCAGGCTCGGCGGGTTGGCGGGGTCGGCCAGCAGCAGGTCACGGACCAGGCCGGCCCGGCCGGTACGGGCTTCCCGCTGTTCGAGCAGCATCCGGCACTGCTGCTCGGTGAGCTTGGCGGTGTGGCTACTGGCTTGCGGCAGAGGAATATTCAGCAGGCCGGACCCGATGGTGACCGATGTTTCGGTGTCATCGAATTCCGGCGTGGAGCCGAACATGTCTTCATAGAACGTCACGGCCGGCCCCGGATCGGGGAGGGCGAAGCTGATGCGGCTCGGCGGCGGGGTGGCGCCCAGAATTTCCCGGTACAGGTTGGGGATGGCCGCTGCGTCGCGCTCCAGGACGAACCTGCGGATCGGTGCCGGCACGGCCCGGGCGTCGATGACGATCGTCAGATCGTCACCGTGTCGTCGGGTCTCGAAAGTGCAGAAGGCGTAACTCAATTGAACGA
The DNA here is from genome assembly GCF_039668335.1 of Mycobacterium sp. SM3041. NCBI lineage: Bacteria > Bacillati > Actinomycetota > Actinomycetes > Mycobacteriales > Mycobacteriaceae > Mycobacterium > Mycobacterium sp. SM3041. The sequence continues at coordinate 62,872 of NZ_JAYXBQ010000025.1, forward strand.
ATCGCACGGCGACATCGATCGCCTCGCCCAAGGTCGGACTGGTCAGGATGGCGAATCCCCACAGCCCGAACGCCGTGACCGGGTACCGGGCCGCCGCCTGCAGGCCGAGGCCGGGCTGATCACCCAACGCGGCAACGATATTGGTGATGGCCCTGAGTTCCTGCTGCGCGGTGACCTCGGCATCGGGAACGCGAATCGCCGCGGGTGGGATCCTGGTGCCGGCGAGGCATTGCTGCGCGGTCAAGCCGAAGTCGGCGGCCCAGTCGAGCATCACCGTCAAGCTCGCGGCAGACCGCTTGGAGTGCAGGTCAAGCGTCGTCATCGGTCGCGCAATCGCTCGCGGTACTCGCGGGGCCCGACGCCCTTCCACCGGCGGAACGCCTGCGTGAAGCTGGAGGTCTGCGAATAGCCGAGGCGGTCGGCTATTTCGGCAACGGGCATCCCGCTCGCGACCAGTTCCTCGGCGAGTGCCTCACGGGTTTCCTCCTGCAGATCGCGCAGCGACACTCCCTCCTGAGCGAGGTGCCGGCGTAGCGTGCGCGCGCTGACAGTCAGCTGCCGTGCGGCCTCGTCGAGTGTCAGCACGGGCGCCGGACTCGACAGCATCATGTCGCGCAGGAGGCCGGCGACACCGGCACGCGCAGACCGCTGTCGCAGCAGTTCGACGGCTTGCTTCTCGGCCATCGAGCGCGCGTACTGGTTCGCCTGGGGCAGTGGTTTGTTCAACGCGTCGAGGCTGACGATGAGGCAGTTCTGCGGTGCGCCGAACTCGGGCTCGACGCCGAAGATGTCGACGTACTTCCGCACGATGTCATCCGCGGGCCGCTCGGTGGTGTACGCGACCTGTAGCTGGGCGTCCGATGACATGAGCAGGTCACGCTGCAGCGTCTGGATACCGGTGCTGTCGCGCTCGACGGCGAACTGACGCAGGTCGGACGGCAGGTGGGACGGGTCGAGAATCAGCCGGCCGTAGCCGTCCGTCATGTCGGGCGACACCGTGAGCCGGCACAGGCAGAAACTGAGCGCAGCCAGCGATACGCCCACCTGCATCGCCTCGCCCAACGTGCGCGAGCTCATCAGCGCCAGGCCCCAGATTCCGGGCGAGGCGGCATGGCAGCGCAGCCCGGCTTCGATGCCGAGGCCGGGGACATCAAGGGCGCCAAGCATATTGGTGATGATCTGGATCTCGTCGCGCAGATGCACTTCGGCGTCCAGGTCATCGAGGGCGGAGCGGGTCAGCGACGTGCCATGCAGTGATGCGGTGGCGGGCATTCCGTGTTCGGTCGCGAGGTCGACGAGCAGAGCCACCCCCGCCGGTGAGCGGAGAACATCGTGCGTACTCACATGCTCCTCATTCGGCCGAATCCGATTGCTGTCACCCTGCGGTACCGAGCCTAGGGGCCGAGCCGTCTCACGCAATAGGTGATGAATGGCCAACAAGTTGTGAGAAGTGGCCAACTCGTAGCGCCGCATTCCCGCCTGCGGAATTCTTGCCGTATGACCAAGCGCATCCTGAACGTCGTCACCAACGTCTCGCACTACGAGGACCCGTCCGAGCCGACCGGCTTGTGGCTGTCGGAGCTGACGCATGCCTACCACGTCTTCGCCGAGGCCGGCTACGAGCAGACCATCGTCAGCCCCCAGGGTGGGCTCTCGCCGCTGGAGCCGCGGTCGCTGAAGTTCCCCAACTTCGACAAGAGCGCCAAAGCCTGGAAAGCCGACGCCGCCAAGATGGCGCTGCTGGCCGACACCGCCGCGCCGGCGGACATCGACTCGGCGGATTTCGACGCCATCTACTTCACCGGCGGCCACGCGGTGATGTTCGACTTCCCGGACAGCGAAGGACTGCAACGTATCTCGCGGGAAATCTTCGAACGCGGGGGAGTCGTGTCCTCGGTCTGCCACGGCTACGCCGGGCTGCTGAACACCACGCTTTCGGACGGCTCGCTGCTCGTGGCGGGCCGCAAACTCACCGGCTTCTCCTGGACCGAGGAAGTCGTGGCCCGCGTCGACAAGCTGGTGCCCTACAACGTCGAAGAAGAAATGAAGAAGCGCGGCGCACTCTACGAAAAGGGGCTCATTCCCTTCGCTTCGTACGTCGTTGCCGACGGTCGCCTCGTGACCGGGCAGAACCCCGGCTCCGCGAAAGCCACGGCCAAGAAGGTCGTCGAAGTCCTCGGGCGC
>NZ_JAYXBQ010000026.1:0-57452 GCF_039668335.1 Mycobacterium sp. SM3041
CCAGCAATGGGTTTAGGGAACTGGCACTAACCGGCCGAAAACTTACACACACCCAAAAAACCAACGTGTGTAAACAAGAACATTGCACATCAACCGTGCCTCGCAACCACACCACACCGAAGAATCACACAGACCACACCCCACCACCAAACAACCCCCAGGGTTGAACCGGCACCGGGGCGTAAAATGAATAGAGTTACGGCGGCAACAGCGGCAGGGAAACGCCCGGTCCCATCCCGAACCCGGAAGCTAAGCCTGCCAGCGCCGATGATACTGCCCTGCACGGGCGGAAAAGTAGGACACCGCCGAACACAAATTACCTCAGCCCCCCGATGAAAATCGGGGGGCTGAGGCATTTTTGCGTTCAGGACGTTTTTGCTTTTCGGCGCCGTGGCAATATGCGGCGCCGAAATGCCATTCCGTCAGTCGAACAGCGTCGGCTCTTCTGCTCCTGATCGGCTCTTTTCCAGATCGAGCAGCAGCCTCTTACGGTCCAGTCCGCCGCCATATCCGGTCAGGCTGCCATTTGCCCCGATAACGCGATGGCAGGGCACGATGATGCCGACGGGATTGTGTCCATTCGCCAATCCGACGGCTCGTGAAGCACCCGGTGATCCGACCTGTAAAGCGATTTCGCCATATGAACGCGTTTCGCCGTACGGGATGGTCAACAATGCACCCCAGACCCGTCGCTGGAATTCCGTGCCGACGAGGTCGAGTTCCAGATCGAACTCCTGGAGTTCGCCGGCGAAGTACGCGGTGAGTTGCTCGACGGCCTCTGGAAATGCCGACTCATCGGGCTCCCAGCCCTCATGGCTGGGCTCATATGTCTGATCGTCCATCCGCAGGTGCCGGATGCGTCCGTCGCGACCGGCGATCGTGATGGTTCCGACCGGGCTCTGCATCGTCCTGGTCTGCAACGTGGCGGTCATGCCTGCTCCTGTTGTGGTGATTGCGGTGGGTTGGCGGTCAGGGGCGGCCACTGGTTGACCGCGTGATCCAGGGAGGTCCACAGGTATTGGGTGGCGTAGGCGCGCCATGGGCGCCAGTGCGCACTGTGCTCGATCAGCCGGCGTGAATTGTCCGGCAGCCCAGCTTGTTTGGCTGCAGCCTGAACGCCGAGGTCACTGGCCGGAAACGCATCCGGATCGCCGAGTCCCCGCATTGCGATCACCTCGGCGGTCCATGGTCCGATACCGGGCAGTTCGGCCAACTGAGTTCTCGCCTGCAGCCAGTCCGATCCGGCGTCGAGCTCGAGGGTGCCGGCCGCGAGTGCATCGATCAGCGCCACGAGCGTGCGCCGGCGGGATTCGGGGAAGGCCAGGTGGCTCGGATCGATCTCGGCCAGTTGCGTGACGGACGGGAAGACATGGGTCAGGGTGCCCACCGGGTCGTTGATCGTCGTGCCGTACGCCAGTGCCAGCCGACGCGTGTGTGTCGCAGCGGCCTTCATGGACACCTGCTGACCGATCACCACCCGTAGTGCCAACTCGTTCTCGTCGACCGTGCGGGGGATGCGCTGCCCGGGCGCCTTGGCGACGATAGGGGCAAGGTGCCGGTCGGCATTGAGGACATCGATGACGGCCTCAGGATCGGCGTCGAGGTCCAGGAGTCGCCGGCAGCGGGCGATGGCGGTGGCCAGATCCCGGAAGTCGTCGAGGATCAGCGTGCACTGCACGTGGTCCACGCGTGGCGACAACCCGACTATGCCGGTGCCGTTGGGCAGCCGCAGGGTGCGTCGGAACGTGCCGTCGCGTACCTCTTCGACGCCGGGCACCGCGCCGGCCGCCAGGTGGCCGAACACCCCCTCATAGGCGAAGGGCGTACGTACCGGCAGCCGGACGGAAAGTGTTCCCGTGCCCGGGTTTTCGTTGGGTTCGAAGCGCGCCTGCGCCCGTAGCCGGAGTTCGGTCGGCGTCAGTGCGCACACTTCGCGAATGGTGTCGTTGAACTGGCGGATGCTGGAAAATCCGGCGGCGAACGCGACATCACCGAATGGCAGTTTCGTGGTCTCGATGAGTACCCGCGCGGTCTGGCTCCGCTGGGCTCGGGCCAGCGCCAAGGGGTTCGCGCCCACCTCGGCCTGGAGCAGCCGCTCGAGTTGCCGGGTGGTGTAGCCGAGCCTGGCCGCCAGCCCCGTCACTCCCTCGCGGTCGACGGTGCCGTCGGCGATCAGGCGCATGGCGCGGGCCACGACGTCGGTGCGGATGTTCCATTCCGGTGACCCCGGCGATGCGTCGGGCCGGCAGCGCTTGCAGGCCCGGAAGCCGGCCCGCTGCGCTGCCGCGGCGGTTGGGTAGAAGCGGACGTTGCGCGCGAACGGAGGCCGGACAGGGCAACTGGGGCGGCAGTAGATGCCGGTGGTGAGGACGGCCGTGACGAACCAACCGTCGAACCGGGCGTCCTTGGATTGGACTGCCCGATAGCAGCGGTCGAAGTCGTCGTACATGTCTTCGACAATGGCATGCGGTAGACCCGAGTACTAGCGGAAAATCGACATCAACGTGGCGGGCGAGACATATTTAATCATTTGTCTCGTAAATGGCTGACGCGCGCGTGCGGCCCTGTTATAACTGGAACGCGTTCTAGTCGGGGTATAGGGGAGTCGCATGCCGATCAACAGTCGTGAGCAGTTGCCAACTGGCGCAGCCAGATTCGTCGGCCGGGTCGGTGCGTTGGCGGTCGCCCTGGGGATCGGCGCGGCGGTGGCGAGTAGCCCGGGCATCGCTTTCGCCGCACCGAGTGATGCCGCGGGCGCGTCCTCGGACAGTCATGCGAAGGGTGCGAAGGGTGAGACTGCGGCCAAGGGCGACGGCGACAAGGCCGATGCCGAGAAGCCGAAGAAGGACAAGGGCGTCAAGCGCGCCGGCGTCGTGAATCCGGGGAAGAAATCGGGCAAGCGGCCCGCTGGTAAGGCGGACGTGGGGAAGCCGTCGGCTGCGAAGGATGCGGCCGACGCCGGCACAGCGTCCGAGTCCGACGCGAAGCCGACCAAGAAGGTCGCGACGGCGAAGGTCGCCGCCACGCCGGCTGGGATAGCCGCGCAGAAACCCTCGAAGGTGCAGGCGGCGGTGGTGACGGAAGACGCACCCGTGAGCAGCGCGCCACGGGCACATGTGGTCGTGCCGGTCGCGGCGCTCGGTGCACCGGTTGCCGCGGCTACCGCGGCGGTGTCGCATGCGCTCTCGGCGGTGGGCCTGAATGGGGCGGCGAATGCGTCCGGGAACCCCGTCGCGCCGCTGCAGAACGCCGCGCTGTCCGCGCTGCTCGGCGTCACCCGCCGCGAAACCGCATCCACCTCGGCGACAACGTCATTGGCGGCCGCGCCGACGTCGCTGCAGAGCGCCACCACGGTGCTCGGCACGTCGCAGCAGCTGGCCGGTGAGCGGAAAGCCAACGCCATCGTGAACACGCTGCCGATGCAGATCATGAAGGCGATCCTCAAGTTCGCGTTCCAGCTGAATGCCAAGCAGCAGTACTCCCAGGTCGGCGGACCCGACCAGGAGAACCTGGACCAGCTGAACCAGGCGGTCGACGAGTACGCCCAGCAGGCCGCCATGGAGTACCAGCTGCTGAACCCGATGCGGCCGACGGTGCTGGAAATGGTCATGCCGCCGCATGATTGGTTCGGCCAGTCGATCACCGGCACGCGCATCCTGTACGACAACCCGGACACCATCTACCGGATGATGGCGGTCAACTCGACGTCGACGTACGTGATCAGCGGGAAGTTCGGTCCGGGGGAGAGGCCCGCGGAGACGACCTTCAGCGTGCTGACGGGCCTCGGCGGCAAGACGGCCGCGGTGCAGAATGCCAAGGACATGCAGATCAACCCGGACGGCACTTTCACGGTCACGGTGAGTTCGCGCCCCGCCGAACCGGGCCAGACCAACCATCTGCAGATCCCGACCGACACCACGTTGATCGTCGCGCGGAACACGCTGTCGGACTGGAACACTCAGGATCCGATGAGCCTGTCCATCGAGCGGGTCAGCGGCCCCCGAAACAGCTTGTTCGCGCAGATCGGCGGCTTCGACATCCCCGGTCTGGGACCGGCCGTCTCGGGCAACCCGTTCCTGACCAATCTGGTGTCGCTGGTTCCACCGCTGCCGGTGATGCCGCGGTTCCTGCAGGGCTTGGAAGCGTCGGTGATTCTCGCGCTCGGGCTGCGGATGGAACCGCAGTACATGGACGTGGCGACCAAGGATTCGTCGGGAAAGACGAAGCCCCCCAACGTCTTCACCGATCCCGAGAGCAACGCGACGTTCCTTTCGACGCAGGTGCAGAGCCCGGGGTATTTCCAGCTGGCTGACGACCAGGCGCTGGTGCTGACGATCAAGCCCGGTGACGCCGGCTATTTCGTCGTACCGGTGACCAACGACTGGACCATCACCAAGAACTACTGGGATCAGCAGACCAGCCTGAACATCGCACAGTCGGTGGCCAACGCGGACGGCAGCTACACAATCGTGGTGTCGCCGACCGATCCCGGTGTGGCGAACTGGGTGTCCACCGGCGGCCTCAACCAGGGGACCATCTCGATCCGCTTCCAGGCCCTCGACACCACCGACACCAACCTGCCGAAGGTGAGTTCACAGGTGGTGGCGCTCAGCGACCTCGGCACGGTGCTGCCCGCCGGAACGGTGTATGTCACTGCGGCACAACGGCAAGCGGCACTCGATGCGCGGAAGGCCGGATTCGACAAGCGCTTCGCGCCGTACCCGCAGGTGTGACTCAGTACTCGTGATTGGGGCACTGGACGTCGACGTAGACGGTCGCCGCCACCGTCCCGCCGGGCTTGAAATTGCCCGGGTTGTTCACGCCCGTGACCCAGCAGACTTCGAGCGGTTTGACGTCGAAACCGTTGGTCCAGTTGATGTGGACGAGGTAGCCCTCGGACTGGAGATTGTTGATGACGTCGGCCGCCGAACCGCCGGTGTCGTAGACGTCGGCAGTGGCGGCCGGAGCGAGCGCCAACGACATGGCAAGCGTGCCGGCGGCACCAGCCATGGCGAGATGTCGCTTCATGGTCACCATGATCCTCCGGATCTGTGTGAAGCGGATGTGAATCTCAGGCGAGGATGGCCAGTTGCGTCGGCTCGGACAGCCCACGCAGCGTCACGGTGTCACCCAGGGCCCAGTGCGCCCTTTCCGATTCGCTGACGGCGTCGAGCATGTACGCGGCGGCTGCCAGATGGCCCGGCACGGACTTGGCGAGCTCGCACAGTCGAGCCGCCTCGTTGACGGGCTCGCCGATCACCGTGTATTCGAATCGCTCCTTGGCTCCGACGTTGCCGGCCACCACGGTGCCGGCCGCGACGCCGAGGCCGGCCTGCAGTTCGGGCACTTCGTCGCGTAGTCGCGACGCGATGGCCCGGGCGGCGGCCAGGGCGTCACCTTCGGTGCACTGCAATGACACCGGCGCCCCGAACACCGCCAGCACCGCGTCGCCCTCGAACTTGTTGACGAACCCGTGGTGCCGGTCCACCTCGTCGACGATGACGGCGAAGAAGCGGTTCAGGAGGTCGACGACCTCGACGGCCGGGCGGCTGGTCACCAGTTGGGTGGAGCCGATGACGTCGACGAAGATCACCGCCGCGTGCCGTTCTTCGCCGCCCAGTTGCGGCTTCTCCTGTTCGGCGAGCGCCGCGACCTCACGTCCGACGTGCCGGCCGAACAGGTCGCGGACCCGTTCGCGTTCCCGCAGCCCGTGCACCATGGAGTTGAATCCGCGCTGCAGCTGGCCCAACTCGGTGCCGTCGAAGACCACCAGATCAGTGGTCAGGTCGCCCTGCTCGACTCGGCTGAGCGCCTGCCGCACGATGCGGATCGGGCTGGCCGTCAGCCACGCCACGATCCACATCAGCAACGCGCCGAAGACCAACGCGAACACCGCGAGCACCAGCACCGCGAACGCGAATTGGGTTGGGGTGAGCGTGCTTTGGGTCAGTGCGAACACCGCGGCCAACAGCACGCCCAGCATCGGCACGCCCGAGCCGAACGCCCACACCACCATGGTTCGGCCCATGATTCCCGGTGCCAGCCGGGACGGCGGTCGTCCGGCCTGGAGCGCGTCGGCGGCGACAGGCCGCAGCGCGAACTCGGTGTACAGGTTGCAGCTGGTGGACACGACGATGCCGGGGAACGTGACGCCCAGTAGCAGTTTGGGAATGAACTGGGTGTCGTGCAATGCGTAGAGCGTCGTCAGCAGTACGGCGCCGAGGCCCCACAGGGACAGCAGTACCCGCGTGAGCTGGCCAGGTGCGCGGAACGTGTTGCGCTGGTCCTCGACTGTCGGGGTGCGTTCTTCGATGGCCCAGCGCACGCTCTGGATCACCCTGTTGGTCGCCCACACCGTGCCGACGAGGAACGCGAACACGATGTACGCGGGTGCCACGATCGTGGTGATCCACCAGACGTCGGCCCGGAAGACGTTGGGGGTCGGGAACAAGACCGTCTCGATGAGGATCGAGACGCCGACGCCGATCATGTTCGCGACGACGACGAACGTGGTCAGGATCAACTGAATGCGGATACGTCGTCGGCGCTGGGTCTCGGAAACCCGTCCGAGAATCCACGATCCGTATTCGGGTGTGGCCTGCAAGCTGGCACGCGGGGTGATGGCTTCCCGCATCCGCGCCAGGCGCGTGGTCCCGCTCTGGTCCGCAGTCATTGGCCGTCAGCCTAGTTCGTGGGGCGAGTCCGGAGCGGGATTCAATACCCCTAAGGTGGTTCGGGTGCGTCTCGTGATCGCCCAGTGCACCGTTGACTACGTCGGACGTCTGACCGCACATCTGCCGTCGGCCCGTCGCCTGTTGCTGTTCAAGGCGGACGGATCGGTGAGTGTGCATGCCGACGACCGCGCCTACAAGCCGCTGAACTGGATGACGCCGCCGTGCTGGACCGTCGAGGAGGCGGCAGTGGACGGCGTTTCGGCTCTGGTCTGGGTCGTCGAGAACAAGGCCGGTGAGCAACTGCGGATCACCGTCGAGGACATCGAGCACGACTCCAGTCATGAGCTCGGGGTCGATCCCGGTCTGGTGAAGGACGGCGTGGAGGCCCACCTGCAGGAACTGCTTGCCGAGCACGTCGAGTTGCTGGGCGTCGGTTACACGTTGGTGCGACGCGAGTACCCGACGCCGATCGGTCCGGTGGACCTGTTGTGCCGTGACGAGACCGGGGCGTCGGTCGCGGTGGAGATCAAGCGGCGCGGGGAGATCGACGGCGTCGAGCAGCTGACGCGGTACCTCGATCTGCTCAACCGGGACAGCGTCCTGGCGCCGGTCGCCGGGGTGTTCGCCGCCCAGCAGATCAAGCCGCAGGCGCGCACGCTGGCCACAGACCGTGGAATCCGTTGCGTGACTTTGGACTACGACAAGATGCGCGGCATGGACAACGACGAGTTCCGGTTGTTCTGATGCCTCGGCGACGTCCGGAGCGGCCTCGGCGCGATCCGCCGCCACTGCTCGGGCTGTCGTCGCGCCGGGTGGAGACCGGACCCGACGGATACGACTACGAGGTGCGGCCCGTGGCCGGATCCCGCGCCGTCAAGACCTATCGGTGCCCTGGATGCGATCACGAAATCCGCCCGGGCACAGCGCATGTGGTGGTGCTGCGGGTCGATGACGCCGAAGACCGCCGGCATTGGCACACACCGTGCTGGGCGAATCGGGGGAACAGAGGACCGACCCGGCGGTGGTCCTAGACCGCTTTAGTGGGCCGCATCCTTGGCGGGCTCGACGAGCTCGATCAGCACGCCGCCGGCATCCTTCGGGTGGATGAAGTTGATGCGCGAGTCGGCGGTGCCGCGGCGCGGGGCTTCGTACAGCAGGCGGACGCCGTCGGCGCGCAGGCGCTCGGACAGGGCCTCGATGTCGCTGGTGCGGTAGGCCAGCTGCTGCAGGCCGGGGCCGCGGGTGTCGATGAACTTGGCGATGGTCGACTTCTCGTCGAGCGGGGCCAGCAGCTGGATCTGGGCGCTGCCGACGGGCGCGCCACGGACGGAGAGCATGGCCTCGCGGACGCCCTGGTCCTCGTTGACCTCTTCGTGCAGGACGATCATGCCGAGGTGGTCGTGGTACCAGCGAATCGCGGCGTCCAGATCCGGCACGGCGATACCGACGTGATCAATAGCGGTCACGAGGGCGCTGGCCAGCGCCGGACGGGCATCGACGTGTTCGGTGGTCATAACGTAAAGGTAACCTGATACGACCGAATTTGCGCCTGTGTGATCGGCCACATTAGCCGTTACAGATTTGTTGGAGGATGGAAATGACGACCTCGGTAATTGTTGCTGGAGCCCGTACGCCGGTGGGCAAGTTGATGGGTTCGCTGAAGGACTTCTCGGGTAGCGACCTGGGTGCCGTCGCCATCAAGGGTGCGCTGGAGAAGGCCGGCGTCGAGCCCTCGCAGGTCGACTACGTGATCATGGGCCAGGTGCTGACCGCCGGCGCCGGGCAGATGCCGGCCCGCCAGGCAGCCGTCGCTGCGGGCATCCCGTGGGACGTCGCGTCGCTGACCATCAACAAGATGTGCCTGTCGGGCATCGACGCCATCGCCCTGGCTGACCAGCTGATTCGCGCCGGCGAGTTCGAGGTCGTGGTGGCCGGCGGCCAGGAGTCCATGAGCCAGGCCCCGCACCTGCTGCCCAAGAGCCGTGAGGGCTACAAGTACGGCAACGTCACCGCGCTGGATCACCTCGCGTACGACGGTCTGCACGACGTCTTCACCGACCAGCCGATGGGCGCCCTGACCGAGCAGCGCAACGACCAGGACAACTTCACCCGCGCCGAGCAGGACGAGTTCGCCGCGAAGTCGCACCAGAAGGCCGCGGCGGCGTGGAAGGACGGCGTCTTTGCCGACGAGGTGGTTCCGGTGTCCATCCCGCAGCGCAAGGGCGACCCGATCGAGTTCTCCGAGGACGAGGGCATCCGCGGCAACACCACCGCCGAGTCGCTCGGTGGCCTGCGGCCGGCATTCCGCAAGGACGGCACCATCACCGCCGGTTCGTCGTCGCAGATCTCCGACGGCGCGTGTGCCGTCGTGGTGATGAGCAAGGAGAAGGCCGAGTCGCTGGGCTTGACCTGGCTGTGCGAGATCGGCGCTCACGGCGTCGTCGCGGGCCCGGACTCGACGCTGCAGAGCCAGCCGGCCAACGCCATCAAGAAGGCCGTCGAGCGTGAGGGCATCACGGTCGACCAGCTGGACGTCATCGAGATCAACGAGGCCTTCGCGGCGGTGTCGCTGGCCTCGACCAAGGAGCTGGGCGTCGACGGCGACAAGGTGAACGTCAACGGTGGCGCCATCGCCATCGGTCACCCGATCGGCATGTCCGGCGCGCGCATCACGCTGCACGCGGCGCTGGAGCTGGCCCGCAAGGGTTCGGGTTACGCCGTCGCGGCACTGTGTGGCGCCGGCGGTCAGGGCGACGCCCTGATCCTGCGTCGTCCGTAGTTTTCCGCGAGGTGTGAACTACACCTCGTAGTAGTCAGCCCGTCACTCGGGCACAATGGCGCCATGAACGCTGTTGTGCCCCGGGTGGCGGGCTGGTTTCGTTTGATCGCTCTGGCCGAGGCCGTCAGCTGGGTCGGACTGTTGACCGGCATGTACTTCAAGTACCTCGGCACGCCTCGCACCGAGGTCGGTGTGCAGATCTTCGGCATGCTCCACGGCGTGGTGTTCCTGGGTTTCGTGGCCACCGGACTGATCGTCGGTTGGGCCGCGCGGTGGTCGCTGGTCACCTGGGTGCTGGCGGCGGTGTCCAGCATCGTGCCGCTGGCCAGCGTGGCGTTCCTGCGCTGGGCCGAACGAAGCGGCGCGCTGGCAGTCGGGGCCCGTGCCGCCGAGGGCGAACCGGAGCCGTCGGCCGTCGCGTGACAGACTGGACAGCGTGACTCGTCCGCGTCCTATCGGTCCCGCGCTGGCTGGCGCGGTGGACCTCTCCGCGCTCAAAAACCGTCCCGCTGAAGGTGCTGCCGCTGCCGGTGGCGCGCCTGGTGGCATCGAGATCACCGAGGCCAATCTCGAAGCCGAGGTGCTGATCCGCTCCGGTGAGGTGCCGGTCGTCGTGCTGCTGTGGTCGCCGCGCAGTGACTCGAGTGTCCAGCTCGGGCAGACGCTGTCCGCGCTGGCCGCCGAGGACGGTGGCAAGTGGTCGTTCGGCACGGTCAACGTCGACACCTCACCGCGCATCGCCCAGATGTTCGGTATCCAGGGCGTCCCGACGGTCGTCGCGCTCGCCGGCGGGCAGCCGATCACGTCGTTCGAGGGCGGTCAGCCGGCCGATCAGCTGCGGCGCTGGGTGGACTCGCTGTTGCAGGCGACGGCCGGCAAGCTCGGTGGCGGCGCCGAGGGTGAAGAGGAACAGGTCGACCCCGCTCTCGCGCAAGCCCGGGACTTCCTGGACAACGGAGACTTCGACGGCGCATTGGCGGCGTACCAGGCGATCCTCGAGGCCGACCCGGCGCACGTCGAGGCGAAGGGCGCCGTGCAGCAGATCGCGTTCCTGCAGCGCGCGTCCGCGCAGCGACCGGAGGCCGTGCGTCTCGCCGACGCCTCACCCGACGACATCGACCTGGCCTTCGCCGCCGCCGACGTGCAGCTCTTCCAGCGCGACGTCGACGGCGCGTTCAACCGGCTCATCGCGCTCGTCAAGAAGACCGCCGGCGACGACCGGACCCGCGTGCGCACCCGGCTCATCGAGTTGTTCGACCTGTTCGACCCGGCCGACCCCGAGGTCATCGCGGGCCGGCGCAACCTCGCCAACGCCCTGTACTAGGGGTCGCCCTTTCTTCGCGAACAGACGTAAAACTGTCGATTTCCCGCTGAAATTGACAGTTTTACGTCTGCTCGCGGGTAGGAAGCGCCCCCGGGTCGCGCGGCACCACCGGCGGTGACTGCCAGAAGTCCGTGACGGCCGCAGCGATCGCGTCGGTGTCGACGAGCAGCGGGCCGACATGTCCGGAGCCGGTGAGGGGCACGACGCGCGCGTGCGGCATGGTGTCGGCCGCGGCGCGGGCGTCGGCGGGACTCCAGTGCTGATCGCCGAGATCGCCGGTCATCAGCAGCGTCGGGACGGTGACGGTGGCGAGCTGGCCGGCGAGTGACTGCCAGCTGTGCATGTATCGGATTGTGCGCCTGGCGGATTCGTGGTCCATGGCGCGGAAAGCGGCTTTGAGTTCAGCCGCGTGCTGCGTCCGCGCGATATCGGCGCCGCCGAGAAGCACGTCGAACAGGATTTTGGTGAGCAGGGGATTGGGTCCGAGCAGTCGGTAGGCCGCGGCAAGCGGATACGTCTGGGTCCAGCGCTGTCGTCGGCTGACGGGTAGGACCGGCGCGGCGATGGTGGTCAGGCTGCGCAGCCGGTGCGGTTCGGTGGCCGCGAGCATGATGCCGACGTGGCCGCCCCAGGCGTTGCCGACCCAGTCGGCCGCACCGAGGCCGAGCGCGTCGAGCACTTCGCCTGCGGCACTTGCGCATTCGCCGAGACTGAAATCCCGGTGGATGGGGCTGCTCGTGCCGTATCCCGGTCCGTCGATGGTCACCACCTGACGCTGGGTCGCCAGGATGTCGACGAGCGGGCCCCAACTGCGCGAGTCCACCCAGAGGCTGTGCCACAAGACGGCGGGAGGCCCGGTCCCCGTGCGGCGTACCCGCAGATCGCCGAGGCTCGTGGGGACGTGGGTGTCGACTGTCGTCATGGCGACCTCCATACAGTCTGTATGCTGATACGATACAACTTGTATGGGTACGGTCAAGGGGGATTCGCGGGAGCGGCTCGTCGCAGTCGCGACCGAGTTGTTCGGCGCGCAGGGCTACCACCAGACCGGTACCGAGGAGATCGTTCGCCGCAGCGGCGTGACCCGGGGCTCGCTCTATCACCACTTCGCGGACAAGGAAGCGCTCTTCGAGGAGGTCTTCGACCGCGCCGACCAGGTGGTGAGCGCCCGGGTTCGGGCCGCTGCCGCGGCGGCCGCCGAAGGCGGTGACGATGCCTGGTCGGTGTTCCTCGCCGGCTGGGATGCCGTGCTCGACACCGCGGTCGACGCACCACTGCAGCGCATCCGTGTGGTCGACGCGCCCGCGGTGCTCGGCTGGCAGAAATGGCAGGAACGCAACGCGCGGTACACCCTGGCCAATATCGAAGCCGGCCTTGTCACCCTGCTGGAACAGGGGGTGCTTGCGCCGCAACCGATTTCACCGCTGGCGGTGCTGCTGATGGGACTCAGCAATCAAGCCGTGGCCGCGATCGCCGGCGCCTCCGATCCCGTTCGTGCGCGCCGCGACATCGGTGCAGCGGTGCGCCGCCTCCTCGACGGGCTGCGCGCCTGACCTTGCGTGAACTCGCTAGGCGGGTTTGAGCCAGAGCGCCGACAGCGGCGGGAGGACCAGGACGGCGGAGGCGGGACGGCCGTGCCAGGGGTCGTCGGTGGCCTCGACGGCGCCCATGTTGCCGGCGCCCGCGCCGTTGTAGACCGTGGCGTCGGTGTTCAGCAGCTCCTGCCAGGTCCCGGCGTGCGGTAGGCCCAGCCGGTACTGCGAGTGCTCACTGCCGGAGAAGTTGAAGACGCACGCGACGGACGACCCGTCGTCGCCGAACCGCAGGAAGCTCAGCACGTTGTTGTTGGAGTCGTTGGCGTCGATCCACGAGTAGCCCTCGGGGCTGCTGTCGCGGGACCACAGCGCGCGGTTGTCCCGGTAGATGCCGTTGATGTCGCGGACCAGTTGCTGCACACCGGTTGAGAAGCTGTGCTCGCCGAGCTGGAACCAGTCGAGCCCGCGTTCTTCCGACCATTCGGCGCGCTGGCCGAATTCCTGTCCCATGAACAGCAATTGCTTGCCCGGGTGCGCCCACTGGTAGGCCAGCAGCTGACGCAGGCCGGCCGCCTTGGCGTGGTCGTCGCCGGGCATCCGGGTCCACAGCGTGCCCTTGCCGTGCACGACTTCGTCGTGGCTGATCGGCAGGACGTAGTGCTCGCTGTAGGCGTACAGCATCGAGAACGTCATCTCGTGGTGGTGGTAGCTGCGGTGCACCGGGTCGTGGCTGATGTAGTCGAGGGTGTCGTTCATCCACCCCATGTTCCACTTCATCGAGAAGCCAAGGCCGCCAAGGTTTGTCGGGCGGGTGACGCCGGGCCAGGAGGTCGATTCCTCGGCGACGGTGACGATGCCCGGGACCAGCTTGTGGACGGTGGCATTCATCTCCTGCAGGAACTGCACCGCCTCCAGGTTCTCCCGGCCGCCGTAGATGTTGGGCGTCCAACCGCCTTCGGGACGCGAGTAGTCCAGGTACAGCATCGAGGCGACGGCATCGACGCGGAGACCGTCGATGTGGAACTCCTGCAGCCAGTACAGTGCGTTGGCCACGAGGAAGTTGCGGACTTCGTTGCGACCGAAGTCGAAAACGTAGGTGCCCCAGTCGAGTTGCTCGCCGCGCCGGGGGTCGGCGTGCTCGTACAGGGGCGTGCCGTCGAACCGGCCCAGCGCCCACGAGTCCTTGGGGAAGTGCGCGGGTACCCAGTCGACGATCACGCCGATGCCGGCCTGGTGCAGCGTGTCGACCAGATAGCGGAAGTCGTCGGGGGTGCCGAGCCGTGACGTCGGGGCGTAGTACGACGTCACCTGGTATCCCCAGGAGCCGCCGAAGGGGTGCTCGGCCACGGGGAGCAGCTCGACGTGCGTGAAACCCTGCGCCACCACGTACTCGGTGAGCTCGACGGCCAGCTCGCGGTAGCTCAGCCCCGGGCGCCAGGACATGAGGTGCACCTCGTAGGTGCTCATGGGCTCGAAGATCGGGTTGAGCTCGGCGCGCGCGGCCATCCACGCGTCGTCCTGCCAGACATGGGAACTGACAAACGTTTTCGACGCCGTCAGTGGCGGCACCTCGGTGTTGAAGGCCATCGGGTCGGCGCGATCGGTGACGGCTCCGTTGGTGCCGTTGCCGCCGTGGATCCGGAACTTGTACAGACTGCCGACTTCGAATCCGGGCCAGAATAGTTCCCACACCCCGGACGAGCCCAGGGCCCGCATCGGAGCCTCGCTGCCGTCCCAGTGGTTGAAGTCGCCGATCAGGTTGACGCCCTTGGCGTTCGGCGCCCACACCGCGAACGAGAAGCCCTCGACCACCCCGTCGGGGGTCGTGAACGAACGGGGTTGCGCACCAAGGATTTCCCACAGCCGCTCATGCCGGCCCTCGGCCAGCAGGTGCAGATCCATGTCACCGAGGGTCGGCAGGAAGCGGTAAGGGTCGGCCGTGGTGTGCAGGACGTCGCCCGGGTATTCGACTTCGAATCGGTAGTCGGCCAGATTGGTGAACGGCACCTCGACGGCGAACACGCCGTCCTCGATGGCTTCCATCGGGTAGCGCTTCTTGCCGATCAGCGCCGTGACCCCGGTGGCGTGCGGGCGCAGCGCCCGGATCACCGTGTTCTTGCCGTACTCGTGCGCACCCAGGATGGAATGCGGGTCGTGGTGCTCGCCGGCCAGCAGCCGGGCCAGATCTGCGACGGGCGGCCGGAGGTGGCTCGTCACGGTTGCCTCCGCAGGAGAGTCAGCCGCTTGTCGTACGGGATTTGCGGCATGTTCAGTATGTGGGCTATGGCTTTGCCCGGGTCCAGTCGCACGTAATTTGCTGCGCCCCATTGGTATTCCTCACCGGTTATCTCGTCTCGCACCCAGAACCGGTCGTGGTCCTCCATGCCGAGGGCGCCCATGTCCAGCCACAGCGTTGCCTGCTCGGGGCCGAATGCGTTGAGCGTCAACACCACCAGGACGGTGTCACCGGTAACGGGGTCGAACTTGCTGTACGCCAACATTGCATCGTTGTCGACGTGATGGAACTTGATGGTCCGTAATTGGCTGAGCGCCGGATGGACTCGGCGGATTTCATTGAGCCGGGTCAGCAGCGGCTCGAGAGACCGGCCGCCGGCCAGCGCCGCCTCGAAATCCCGTGGCCGCAACTGGTACTTCTCGGAGTCCAGGTATTCCTCGCTGCCCTCGCGGACTGCCAGGTGCTCGAACAACTCGTAACCCGAGTAGACGCCCCACGACGAGCTCAGCGTGGCCGCCAGCACCGCCCGGATCGCGAACGTTCCCGGGCCGCCATGCTGCAGGCTGGCGTGCAGGATGTCGGGGGTGTTGACGAACAGGTTGGGCCGGTAGAAGTCGGCGTACGCGGCGATCTCCTGGCCGAATTCGGTGATCTCCCACTTGTAGTTGCGCCAGGTGAAATATGTGTACGACTGCGTGAAGCCGAGTTTCGCGAGGCCGTACAGGCGGGCCGGGCGGGTGAACGCCTCCGACAGGAACAGCACGTCGGGATCGATGTTCTTGGCCTGGCCGATGAGCCAGGCCCAGAAATTCGCCGGCTTGGTGTGCGGGTTGTCGACGCGGAAGATCTTGACGCCGTGCGACATCCAGTACTTGACCACGCGCAGTACCTCGTCGTAGAGGCTTGCCGGGGCGTTGTCGAAGTTCAGCGGGTAGATGTCCTGGTACTTCTTCGGTGGGTTCTCGGCGTAGGCGATGGTGCCGTCGGGCAACACCGTGAACCACTCGGGGTGGTCCTTGGCCCACGGGTGGTCGGGTGCGCACTGCAGCGCCAGGTCGAGCGCCACCTCCAGGCCGTTGTCGCGGGCTGCGGCGACCATGTCGTCGAACTCGGCGATGGTGCCCAGATCCGGGTGCACCGCGTCGTGCCCGCCTTCGTCGCTGCCGATGGCCCAGGGGGAGCCGACGTCACCGGGCGCGGCGGTCACGTTGTTGTTCGGGCCCTTGCGGTGCACCTTGCCGATCGGGTGTACCGGCGGCAGGTACAGCACGTCGAAACCCATTGCGGCGACGCGTGGAATCGCCTTTGCGGTCGTGGCGAACGTGCCGTGCACCGGCTTCCCGTCGGCGTCCCAGCCGCCCGTGGACCGGGGGAAGAGTTCGTACCAGGAACTGAACCGGGCCCGTGGCCTGTCGACCCAGACACCGTATTGCTCTCCGCGCGTGACCAATTCACGCAGCGGGTATTTGCGCAGCAAGTCCGTCACGTCCGGCGCCAGTGCCGCCGCGGCGCGGACGTACGGGTCGCCGGGATCCCGAAGCCGCCGGGCGGCGGCGAGCAGCGGGGCGCGGTCGCCCTGGGGGACTGCGGTGGCGGCGCGCTCGAGCAGACCCGCGCCGACCAGGAGGTCATTGGACAGCTCGGCCTCGCTCTGGCCGGCCTCGAGCTTGGTGGTGATGGCGTGCCGCCACGTCGCGATGGGGTCGCCCCAGCCGTCGACCCGGAACGTCCACAGACCGACGCTGTCCGGGGTGAACTGGCCGTGGAACACGTCGGGAGTGAAACCCGGGGCCATGGGCAGCCGGGTCGGCTTGACCTTGGCGCGCGGCGGGGCGGGCGTCGGCGTCGCACCCGGCGGGGTCTCGGCGAGCTGCGGGTAGACGGGGCCGTGATAGCGCACCACCAGCGTCGCGGCGACGGCGTCGTGACCTTCGCGCCAGACGGTCGCGCTGATCGGAACCACTTCGCCGACCACGGCCTTGGCGGGATATCGGCCTGCGGACACCACTGGTGCGACGTCGTCGATCTCGATCCGACCGGCCACCCAAACCACTCCTTACCCGGGCACACGCCACCACGCGCCGTAGTGGCTCAAAGGCCCGCCCGTGCTCTGATACCCACCGTAGTGGCCGATGACACCACAGGGGCAGTGAGCGGCTGGATGCGTTGTGCACAGTCGCTGAACTGACCCTGCACGTGAAAAAAATGTCAGTAAGGTTGGCTCGTGTGAAAGCCCTCCGCCGGTTCACCGTCCGTGCCCACCTGCCCGAACGCCTCGCCGCCCTGGAGCGGCTGTCCATCAACCTGCGCTGGTCCTGGCATACACCGACCCAGGAGCTGTTCGCGGAGATCGATCCGGTGCTGTGGGAACAGGTCGGCGCCGACCCGGTGGCGTTGCTGGGGGCCGTCAGCCCGGCGCGGCTGGACGAACTGGCGGCGGACGACGACTTCGTCTGCCGGGTGAACCACCGGGCCGCCGAGCTGGACAGCTATCTGAGCCGCCCGCTCTGGTACCAGGAGCAGGCCGACCTCGCCGAGGACGGCGGCCCCGCCATGCCGAAGGGCATCGCGTACTTCTCCATGGAGTTCGGCGTCGCCGAGGTGCTGCCCAACTACTCGGGTGGTCTGGGCATCCTCGCGGGCGATCACCTCAAGTCGGCGTCGGATCTCGGCCTGCCGCTGATCGCGGTGGGGCTGTACTACCGGTCCGGCTACTTCAAGCAGTCGCTGACGGCCGACGGCTGGCAGAACGAGAACTATCCGTCGTTCGATCCGCAGGGCCTGCCACTGCGGCTGCTGACCGGCGCCGACGGCCAGCCGGCGTTGGTGTCGCTGAATCTGCCGGAATCGCAGGTGCTGCGGGCCCGGGTGTGGGTGGCGCAGGTCGGGCGAGTTCCGTTGCTGCTGCTCGACTCTGACATTCCGGAGAACGATCACGAGCTGCGTTCGGTCACCGACCGGCTGTACGGCGGCGACCAGGAGCACCGGATCAAGCAGGAGCTGCTCGCCGGTATCGGTGGCATCCGCGCGATCCGGGCATTCACCGAGATCGAGGGCATCCAGGCGCCCGAGGTCTACCACATGAACGAAGGCCACGCGGGTTTCCTTGGCGTGGAACGCATTCGGGAGTACATCAGCGGGTCGGGACTGGACTTCGAAACAGCGCTGACGATCGTCCGGTCGTCGACGGTGTTCACCACCCACACCCCGGTGCCCGCGGGCATCGACCGGTTCCCGGTGGAGATGGTCCGCCGCTACTTCGACGACACCGTGGCCTCGCCGCTGCTGCCCGAGGTGCCGCTGTACCGGGTGGTCGCGTTCGGTGCCGAGGACGACCCGGACAAATTCAACATGGCGCACATGGGTTTACGGCTCGCACAGCGCGCCAACGGGGTGTCGCTGCTGCACGGCCGGGTCAGCCGCGGCATGTTCAACGAACTGTGGCCGGGCTTCGATCAGTCCGAGGTGCCGATCGGGTCCATCACCAACGGCGTGCACGCGCCTACCTGGGCCGCGCCGCAATGGCTGGAGTTGGGGCGCGAGCTGGTCGGCGTCGAGGGGATGGAGGCCGTCGATCAGGCGGCCGGAGAGCCGCAGCTGTGGCAGCGGTTGCACGACGTCGATCCCGGTCACCTCTGGTGGATCCGGTCCCAGCTGCGCGAGATGCTGATCGCCGATGTGCGCGCCCGGCTGCGCCGTTCGTGGCTCGAGCGGGGCGCCACAGAAGCCGAATTGGGATGGATCGTAAACGCTTTCGACCCCTCGGTGCTGACCATCGGCTTCGCGCGCCGAGTGCCGACGTACAAGCGGTTGACGTTGATGCTGCGCGACCCGGAACGGCTGGAAAAGCTGCTGCTCGACGAGTCGCGGCCGGTGCAGCTGATCGTCGCAGGCAAGTCGCATCCGGCCGACGACGGCGGCAAGGCGTTGATCCAGCAGGTGGTGAAGTTCGCCGACCGGCCCGAGGTGCGGCACCGGATCGCCTTCCTGCCGGACTACGACATGTCGATGGCCCGCCTGCTGTACTGGGGCTGCGATGTGTGGCTCAACAACCCGCTGCGTCCGCTGGAGGCATGTGGCACCTCGGGCATGAAGAGCGCGCTCAACGGCGGGCTGAACCTCTCGATCCGCGACGGCTGGTGGGACGAGTGGTACGACGGCGAAAACGGTTGGGAAATCCCGACTGCCGACGGCGTCACCGATGAGACGCGTCGCGACGACCTCGAGGCCGCGGCGCTGTACGACCTGATGGAGCACTCGGTGGCGCCGAAGTTCTACGAGCGCAACGAGCACGGCGTGCCGATGCGGTGGGTCGAGATGGTGCGGCACACGCTGCAGTCGCTCGGACCCAAGGTGCTGGCGTCGCGCATGGTGCGCGACTACACCGAGAAGTACTACGCCCCTGCGGCACGGTCGTTCCGGCGCACGGTGGAGCCGATCGACGGTGTGCCGTTCGGTGCGGCCCGCTCGCTGGCGGCCTATCGCCAACGGGTGACCGAAGCGTGGCCGAAGATTCAGATCACCGACGTGGACAGCTACGGCCTGCCCGACACGCCGCTGCTGGGTTCGGAGTTGTCGCTGACCGCCACGGTGCAGCTGGCCGGTCTGCGCGCCGATGAAGTTGTGGTGCAAGCGGTTCTGGGCCGGGTCGATGCCGGCGACCAGTTGGTCGACCCGGTGACGGTGCCGATGGCACACACCGGTTCCGGTGAGGGTGGCGTCGAGGTGTTCTCGGCGACCACGCCGCTGCCGGTGGCCGGACCCGTCGGGTACACCGTTCGGGTGTTGCCGCACAACGCGCTACTGGCCGCCGACAACGAGCTCGGGCTGGTCACGCTGGCGTGAGTGCACTGACTGTTGCGGTCGATGGTGGACCGTACGCGCTGGCGGCCGGCCCGGATGGCGCGATGTGGGTGACGTTGGTGACGGCGGGCTCGGTGGCCCGCATCGACGCCCGGGGTGACGTGCGGCGGTTCGACGTCGGCGCCGACAGCCGCCCGATGCAGATCTGCGCGGGTCCCGACGGTGCCGTGTGGTTCACCTGCGCCGGCACCGACCGGCTGGGCCGGATCACCGGTGACGGCGCCCTGTCATTCGTCGAATTGGATACGGGCAGTGCGCCGTTCGGCATCACCGTCGGGCCCGACGATGCGGTGTGGTTCACCGCCATGGACGCCGGGACCGTCGGCCGCGTCGGTGCCGACGGCGTCGCGGAGGTGGTCGCCGTGCCGCGCGGGATGCCGTCGATGATCACCGCCGGTGGTGACGGCGCGTTGTGGTTCACGCTGAATCAGAAGTCCGCGATCGGCCGCGTGACGGTCGCCGGCAAGCTCTCGACCCGGCCGACGCCGACACCTTCGGCGGGGCCGGTCGGCATCTGCGCGACCCACGATGATGCGGTGTGGTTCACCGCAATTGGCGCCGATAAGTTGGGCCGTATCCCGCTGAACGACGCCATCCAGGAACTGGACCTGCCGGGCAAGCCGCACGCGGTGGTCGCCGATGAGGCCGACGGCGTTTGGGTGAGCCTGTGGGGCGCCGACGCGATCGGGCGGGTCACCGCTGATGGGGAGGTCTCGACCTTCGACCTGCCGCCCGGCAGCGAGCCGCACGGGTTGGCTGTCGATCGCGATGGCGCGCTGTGGGTGGCGCTGGAATCCGGGTTCGTGGTGCGGCTGCCCGTCTAGCGCGCCGCCGGCTGGATGGTCTGGTCGAAGTCGATGTGGTGGCCCTGCAACCACATCATCGAGCGGCCACCGTCTTTCGCCGCCTGCCGGAACACCACCGGCAGGACCAGGTCACGAAGGAGCCGGCCCACCGGTCCCGCGGCCTTACTGTTGGCCGACCGGTGCCCGTGCTGGACGATCTTCTCCACGCGGCTTCGGCGCAGCGACTCGAACGTCGTGAATGCCGTTGGGATATCAGGGCAATCGCGCAGGCACTGCGCGAGAACCACGGCGTCCTCGACGGACATCGACGCGCCCTGGCCGGCCGAGGGCGCGGTGGCATGGGCGGCGTCGCCGATGATGATCTGGTTGCGGTTGTTGTGCCAGCGTTTCACCACGGGCAGGTCGTAGGTGGCCCACCCGACCATCGGGCCGGGCGCGGCGTCGATGATGTCGTGCGCCGGCCCGACGTCGCCGGACATCAACTGATGCAGCCAGTTTCGCCAGTCGGCATCGGTCATGTCGGACAAGGCGCCGCGTGCAGGCTCGCGCGCCAGCAGCGGGTTGGCGAACCAGACGGTGCCGCCGTCCGGGGTGGGAAACCAGGCGAAGAAACAGCGGGTGCCGAACTGCATCCGGAATTCCCGCGGAGGCACGTCGACGGTGAAGTCGGGGATGTAGCCGCCGACGTTGAGTACCGGCACGTAGCGGGGCGCGCGTGCCGCCGGATCGATCGTGCGGCGCACCGTGGAGTGAATACCGTCGCAGCCGATGAGCAGATCGCCGGTCGCGCTGCTGCCGTCGGCGAACTGAGCCCGGACCCGGCCGTCGGAAGCCGTTGTTGCGGAGACGAATTCCTTGCCGTAGTCGTATCGCGCGCCACGTGCCGCGGCCAGCGTATTGAGTTCCCGGTAGAGATCCGCGCGACGCATCATGACCGACAGTTGCCCGTCGGGGCGTTCTGCGGCCATCGGGATGCGGCCCAGCTCCTTACCGCTGCCGGTGATGAAACGGATGGTGTCGTTGGGATAGCCCAGGTTCTCGAGTGGGCCGGCCGCGTCGACGGCCCGCAGCGCGTCCATGCCGTTGGCCTGGAAGTTCAGCCAGGCCCCACGCAGATCGGCACCCGACGGGGAACGCTCGTAGAGGTGCGCGTCGATACCCACGCGCTGCAGCGCGATGGCCAGCACCGGGCCGGCGACTCCGGCGCCGATGATGAGTGCTTCGGTCATACGCGTTCCTCGGTTCGTACCCGGATGGCTTGACGATCAGATAGCTTGATCATCAAGCAATAGAATGAAAGGTGGATTGCTCGATTGTCAAGCGAAAATCCGGTGGCCGACCGTTTGGGTGCGGCGGTGCAGGACTACCAAGCGGCGGTCGATGACTTCGACCGCGAGGTCGCGCGCCTGCTCGGCATCAACACGACGGATGCGCGATGCCTCGAGATCCTGATCCAGGAGACATCCGGCCTCACGCCGCGAGAGCTGGCCGACCGGTTGGGTCTGACCACCGGCAGCGCCACGACGATGCTCGACCGCCTGGAGAAGGTCGGTTACGTGACGCGCTCAGCGCACCCCACCGACCGGCGCAAACTCCTGGTCCACGCCACCGCGACTGCGCGCGAGCGTGCGTTCGCACTGATCGGCCCGCTGGTCGCTGAGGGGGAGCGCACCCTGCTCGGTCGCTACAGCGCCGAACAACTGGAGCTGATCACTGAATTCCTTACGCGGGCAGCTGAATTGCAGCGCCAGCACGTCGCGCGGTTGCGTGGGGTGTGACCGACTTTCGGCGTGTCGGCTCTGTCTGGGACATGTCGCGCCTGGACCCGTCAGCATGTGCTGACAGTGTCACCACATGCTGACGATGTCAGCCATTGCTGACAGGTCCGGGGGCGACATGGTGGGGAGAGACCTCGGTGCCTTGCGGCTCGAGCGTGAGCTGTAGGCGCGCTGACCCTGGCCGCGTCCCGCCGGCGGCTCGACGCGAACGCCGCACGGGTTCTCGCTCGAGAGCCCCGTCAGCTCGACGCGGCCAGCCGCTCCAGCGCACTGCGCACCCGGACCGGATCGGTGGTCGACCAGTACGGCGGCAGCGACGACTGCAGGAACCCGCCGTAACGGGCCGTCGCCATCCGCGAATCCAGGATGGCGATGACACCGCGGTCGTTGACACTGCGCAGCAGCCGCCCGGCGCCCTGCGCCAACAACAGTGCCGCGTGCGATGCCGCCACCGCCATGAACCCGTTGCCGCCGCGCGCCGCGATGGCCCGCTGTCGCGCCGTCAACAGCGGATCATCGGGGCGGGGGAACGGAATTCGGTCGATGATCACCAGCGACAACGACGGCCCGGGCACGTCGACGCCCTGCCACAGCGACAGCGTGCCGAACAACGAGGTCTCGGCGTCTTCGGTGAAGCGGCGCACCAGGGTTGATGTCGAATCGTCGCCCTGGCAGAGCACCGGGGTGTCCAGGCGCTCGCGCATGATCTCGGCCGCGGCCTTCGCGGCCCGCATCGACGAGAACAGTCCGAGGGTGCGTCCGCCCGCGGCGGTGATCAGCTCGTAGATCTCGTCGAGCTGTTCGGCCGGAGCGGCGTCGCGGCCCGGCGGCGGCAGGTGCTTGGCTACATAGAGGATGCCCGACTTGGCATGGGAGAAGGGCGATCCCACGTCCATGCCCTTCCACTTCGGCGGTGTCGCGGTCGAGTCCTCGGGCACCGACAAACCCCACGCCCGGGCCATCGATTCGAAGCGCCCGCCGATGGTCAGCGTCGCGGACGTCAGCACCGCGGTCACCTCACCGAACAACCGGCCACGGAGCAGCCCGGCCACCGACAACGGCGCGACGCGCAGGATGTATCGCACTGAGCCTCTGGACTCTTCACGATCGAGCCACACCACGTCGTAGCGGTCGGGGATGGCCGGCACGAACGAGTCGATGATGCGCGATGCGGTGTCACTCAGGTCGGTCAGCGCGGTGACGGCCTCGCTGCGCGCCGCGGCCGCGGTGGGATCCGACGGCGCCGTATCGATCGCCATCTTGACCTTGTCCGTCGAGTCCCGGACCACCGTCAGGTACGTGGCCAGTTCGTCGTCGAGCACGTCGATGCGGCCGGGCTCCATGTCGTGGATGGCCGACCCGAGCGTGGCGATGGCAGCCTCGAGACGTTCTGCCAGTTCAGGTTCCACCAACCGGGCGGCCCGGCGGTGCGCCACCGCCATGGACGTGGCGGACAGCTCGCCGGTGGCCACACTGGTCACGCGGTCGACCAGCTCGTGGGCCTCGTCGACCACCAGCAGCTGGTGTTCGGGCAGGACGTTGACCTCGGAGATCGCATCGATGGCCAGCAGTGCGTGGTTGGTGACGATGACGTCGACCGCGCCGGCCTTGGCGCGGGCCTTCTCGGCGAAACAGTCTGTGCCGTAAGGGCACCGGGTGGCGCCGATGCATTCGCGGGCGCCGACGCTGACCTGTGACCAGGCCCGGTCCAGCACGCCCGGCACCACCTCGTCGCGGTCGCCGCTCTCGGTGTCCGACGACCACTCGATGAGCCGCTTGACGTCGCGGCCCAATGCCGACGCGGCGACGGGGTTGAACAGTTCCTCCTGCGGGAGATCCTCTTCGACGGTTGCGCCGCTGTGAACCTTGTTCAGGCACAGGTAATTTCCGCGGCCTTTGAGCAACGCGAACTCGGGGCGGCGGGGCAGGTGCGGAGCCAGGGCATCGGCCAGGCGGGGCAGGTCGCGGTCGACCAACTGGCGTTGCAGTGCAATGGTCGCCGTCGACACCACAACCGGCTGATTCGACGCGATCGCATGCGCGATCGACGGGACGAGGTACGCCAACGACTTTCCGGTGCCGGTGCCGGCCTGGACGGCCAGGTGCTCACCCTTGTCGAAGGCGTTGCCGACGGCTTCGGCCATCTCGATCTGGCCGCTGCGTTCGGCGCCACCGAGGGCGGATACCGCGATGGACAACAGCCCCGAAACCGTCGGATCGGTCTTGCGGCTCACGCGCCCACCAGTCGGGTCGGGATGGCCGGTTCGCCCGCGGAGAGCTTGAGACCATCCCACGGCAAGCTGTGCAGCCCGGCCGCGACGCGGGCGCGGGCGTCGTCCAGCGACGAGTCGTACACGACCGCACCCGAACGGACCAGCGGCACCGTCAGCACCCGCCCGTCGTCGGTGGGCACTGCATCGGCGGGGTGCACCACCTCTTCGACGATGGTTCCCGAATCCTTGGCCAGCCGCATCGCGGCTTTGCGGCCACCGTGAGATTCCTTGTGGCTGCTGCGTTTTGCCACTGGCATGCCGTCGACCTCGACCAGTTTGTAGACCATCGACGCGGTCGGCGCACCGGAGCCCGTCACCACCGACGTACCCACGCCGTAGACGTCGACCGGCGCGGCGGCGAGGCCGGCGATCGAGTACTCGTCGAGATCGCCGGACACCACGATGCGGGTCTTGGTCGCGCCCAACCCGTCGAGCTGGTCGCGCACCTGGCGGGCCATGACGCCGAGGTCGCCGGAGTCGATACGCACCGCACCGAGCTCAGGTCCGGCCACGGCGACGGCGTTGGCCACGCCCTGGGTGATGTCGTAGGTGTCCACGAGCAGCGTCGTCCCGACGCCCAACGCGTCGACCTGGGCGCGAAACGCGGCAACCTCGTCGGGGCCGCTCGCCGCGGTGTGCACGAGGGTGAAGGCGTGCGCACTGGTGCCCCGCGCGGGGACGCCGTAGGTCCGCTGTGCCTCCAGGTTCGACGAAGCGAAGAACCCGGCGATGTACGCCGCCCGCGCGGCCGCGACGGCCGCCTGCTCGTGCGTGCGCCGCGAGCCCATCTCGATGAGTGGCCGGCCGGTCGAGGCGCTGACCATGCGGGCGGCGGCCGAGGCGATCGCGGTGTCGTGATTGAAGATTGACAGCACCAGGGTCTCGAGGATCACGCACTCGGCGAACGTGCCGTGGATCGACAGCACGGGAGAATCCGGAAAGTAGAGCTCACCTTCGGGGTAGCCGTCGATGTCGCCGCGGAACTCGTAGTCGGCCAGCCAGCGCAGCGTCTCGGCGTCCAGGAAGTCCAGCGACGCCAGCGCCGCGTCGTCGAACCGGAACTCGGCGAGTGCGGAAAGGAACCGCGCGGTCCCGGCGACCACACCGTATCGGCGCCCGAAGGGCAGTCTCCTGGCAAACACTTCGAACGACGCGCGGCGATGTGCGGTGCCGTCGCGCAGGGCGGCAGCGAGCATGGTGAGCTCGTATTTGTCGGTCAGCAACGCGGCGGTCACAGACCTCACCGTACTGGTTCTGCGAGCCGCGACCACCCGGCTATTCTGGGCTCATGGTTCTCGGTGCCAGCTCGTCGACGGTAGTCGCGCGGACAAGCCCGGCGACTGATGTCGAAGAGGTGGCCGGCCTGGACAGTCCGTGGGTGACCATCGTCTGGGACGACCCGGTGAATCTCATGACCTATGTGACGTACGTCTTCCAGAAGCTGTTCGGTTACAGCGAGGTGCGCGCCACCGAGCTGATGATGCAGGTGCACACCGAGGGCAAGGCCGTCGTCTCGGCCGGCAGCCGGGAGTCGATGGAGGTCGACGTCACCAAACTGCACGCAGCCGGACTGTGGGCAACCATGCAGCAGGACCGCTGAGCGTGCGCAAGTGGAAGCGCGTCAACACGTCGTCGGGCGTGCGTATCAAGTCCGGCCTGGAAGCGCACGAGGTCCAGATGCTGCGCAATCTGGTCGGCTCGCTCATCGAGATGCTCGACGAGCGCGAATCCTCCTCACCGCGTGACGAACTCGCCGAACTGACCGGCATGAAGATCGGACCGTCGCAGGCCCCTGACGACGACACCATGCGCCGGCTGCTGCCGGACTTCTACCACGACCCGGCCAAGCACCCGGACGGCCGCGCCGCCGGGGAGAGCCTCAACGGTGCCCTGCGCAGCCTGCATGAGCCCACCATCGTCGACGCCAAACGGCAAGCCGCGCAACGGCTTCTGGATTCACTGCCGAACCCGGCCGGTAAATTCGAGCTGACCGAGGAACAGGCCGAGGCCTGGGCATCCGCGATCAACGACGTCCGGTTGGCGCTCGGCGCCATGCTGGACATCGGACCCGATGGGCCGCAACGGCTTTCACCGGACCATCCGATGGCGGGGCATCTGGAGGTGTATCAGTGGCTGACGTATCTGCAGGAGTATCTGGTGCTGAGCCTGCTGGACGAGCGGTGACGGGCTCCATCACCGACGTCGCCGGCATCCTGGTCGGCAATCACCACCGCATCGAAGACGCCACCCTGGGCGGCGGCTGGGCCACCGGCACCACCGTCGTCGTCGCCCCGCCGGGAACCATCGGCGCGGTCGACGTCCGCGGGGGAGCGCCCGGCACCCGCGAGACCGACCTGCTCGACCCGTCCAACAGCGTGCAGCACGTCGACGCGATCGTGCTCACCGGCGGCAGCGCCTTCGGGCTCGCCGCCGCTGACGGCGTCATGACCTGGCTGGAGGAACACGACCGCGGGGTGAAGATGCCCGGCGGACGGGTGCCCATCGTGCCGGGCGCGGTGATCTTCGACCTGCCCGTCGGCGCGTGGGCGAACCGGCCGACGGCGCAGTGGGGTTATCAGGCCGCGGAGCAGGCCGGCACCGACGTGGCTACCGGCAACGTCGGCGCGGGCGCGGGCGCGCGTGCCGGAGCGCTCAAGGGCGGCCTGGGCACGGCGTCGGTGACGCTCGACAATGGCGTGACGGTCGGCGCGCTCGTCATCGTCAACGCGGCGGGCCATGTCGTCGACCCGCAGACCGGTCTGCCGTGGTCGGCCGACCAGATCGCCCGGTTCGGGCTGCGGCCGCCGCCGCCCGACCAGATCGAGGCGTACGCGAACCGGGTGAAGAACCCGAAGCCGCTCAACACGACCATTGCCGTCGTCGCGACCGACGCCGCGCTCAGCCCGGCCGGCTGCAAGAAGGTCGCCGTCGCCGCGCACAACGGGCTGGCGCACACCATCCGTCCGGCGCACACCGCCGTCGACGGCGATACCGTCTTCGCGCTGGCGACCGGGCAGGTACACATCGAGCCCGACCCCGCGACGCCGGAGCAGATGAATCCCGAGACGCGACTCATCTCCGAGATCGGGGCGGCCGCCGCCGACGCCCTCGCGACCGCCGTCATGGTCGGCGTGCTGGCCGCCGAATCGATCGCCGATATCCCGACCTACCGCGACCTGTTGCCGGGAGCCTTCGGATAGGGCGTTGCGCCGGTAACCTGGCCCTATGAGCTACGACTTGTCTCCCACGTCGTCGAAGCCGAAGCCGCCCGCGACGTGGAAGGTCGGCGGCGTCACGATCGTCAGCTTCGTCGCGCTGCTGTGGCTCATCGAAGGCTGGGATGCACTGCATCAGCAGCGGCTCAATCAGGACGGCATCCGCCCACTCGAGTCCGACGGGCTCTGGGGCATCTTGTGGGCGCCGCTGCTGCACGCCGACTGGGCGCACCTGATCGCCAACACCGGCCCGGCCCTGGTGCTCGGGTTCCTGGTGACGCTCGCCGGCATGGGTCGCTTCCTCGGGGCGACGTTGATCATCTGGATTCTCGGTGGCTTCGGGACCTGGCTGATCGGCAACATCGGTGCGCCGCGCGGCGTGGAGTCCGTCCACATCGGGGCGTCCGGGCTGATCTTCGGCTGGCTGACGTTCCTCATCGTGTTCGGGTTCTTCACGCGGCATGCGTGGCAGATCGTCGTCGGGATCATCGTGTTGTTCGTCTACGGCGGTGTGCTGTGGGGCGCGCTGCCGGGAACGTTCGGCGTGTCGTGGCAGGGCCATCTGTGCGGCGGCATCGCCGGCGTGCTCGCCGCGTATTTGCTGAGCAGTCCGGAAAGGGAAGCGCGCGAACGGCGTAAGGGTTCAGCCCTGCCGTCACTTCCGACGTAATTTGCTGAATTCGGAATTCGCCGCACGCGGTGTTGCCGGAAGCGTGATCGGTATCGCTTTCGGGACCAATCGAGAAACTGGCCGCCCAATGGTGGCGTCTTTTCGTCGCAGGACGTGTTGACGTGGCAAGCTAGGGGTGTGCGCCTCACCATTCTCGGTTGCTCCGGCAGCGTGGGTGGGCCGGATTCTCCGGCCTCGGGCTATCTGCTGACCGCGCCGGACACCACACCGATGGTCATCGACTTCGGTGGCGGGGTGCTCGGCGCGCTGCAGCGTCATGCTGATCCGGGCGCCGTAAATATATTGCTGTCACATCTGCATGCCGACCATTGTCTGGACTTGCCCGGGCTCTTTGTTTGGCGGCGGTATCACCCGAATCCTCCGGTTGGCCGCGCGTTGATGTTCGGCCCGGCGGCCACCTGGCACCGGCTCGGTGCGGCGTCGTCGCCCGAGGGTGGCGAGATCGACGACATCACCGACATCTTCGATATCCAGGTCTGGGTTGACGGTCAGGACGTCGAGATCGGCGCGCTGACGGTTACGCCCCGGCTGGTGTGTCACCCGACAGAGTCCTACGGCATGCGGTTCACTGATCCGTCTGGCGCGACGCTCGTCTACTCGGCCGACACCGGCTACTGCGACGCGTTGATCGATCTGGCCCGTGGCGCCGACGTGTTCCTGTGCGAGGCGTCGTGGACCGATTCGCCGGACCGTCCGCCGAAGCTGCACCTGTCCGGCACCGAGGCCGGACGCGCGGCCCGCGAGGCCGGCGTCAAAGAGCTGCTGCTGACGCACATCCCGCCGTGGACGTCCCGCGAGGACGTCATCAGTGAGGCCAAGGCCGAGTTCGACGGACCCGTGCACGGCGTCGTCTGCAACGAGTCGTTCGACATCACTCGTAGGTAAGGTCCCGCCCAGCTGTTCGTCGCCCGCTAGGGTTGTGCGGTGTCCCGACGAGAAGACGGTCGCCTTGACGACGAACTCCGCCCGGTAAAGATCACCCGAGGATTCACCAAGCACCCGGCAGGGTCGGTATTGGTGGAGTTCGGCGAGACGCGGGTCATGTGCACCGCCTCGGTATCCGAAGGGGTGCCGCGCTGGCGCAAGGGTTCCGGACTGGGCTGGCTGACCGCCGAATACGCGATGCTGCCGGCCGCCACGCATGACCGTTCCGACCGCGAGTCGGTGAAGGGCCGCGTCGGTGGACGCACCCAGGAGATCAGCCGGTTGATCGGCCGCTCGCTGCGCGCTTGCATCGACCTGAGCGCCTTGGGCGAGAACACCATCGCCATCGACTGCGACGTGCTGCAAGCCGACGGCGGTACCCGCACCGCGGCGATCACCGGCGCCTACGTGGCGCTGGCCGACGCCGTCACCTACCTGGCGGCGGCCGGACGACTGAAGGACCCGCGTCCGCTGTCGTGTGCCATCGCCGCCGTGTCGGTCGGTGTGGTCGACGGCCGGGTCCGCACGGATCTGCCCTACACCGAGGATTCGCGCGCCGAGGTCGACATGAACGTCGTCGCCACCGACACCGGGACCCTGGTCGAGGTGCAGGGCACCGGCGAAGGTGCGACGTTCCCGCGCTCGACGCTCGACAAGCTTCTCGATGCCGCATTGGCTGCCTGCGATCAGTTGTTCGCGCTGCAGCGCGAGGCACTGGAGCTGCCGTACCCGGGCGTGCTGCCGGAATCCTCCGCGCCGGCCAAGAAGGCATTTGGTGCCTGAGCTTTTGGTTGCTTCGCGGAATGCGAAGAAGCTCGTGGAGTTGCGGCGGGTGTTGGACGCCGCCGGCATCACGGGTCTGACGTTGTTGTCGTTGGACGATGTGCCGGCGTTTCCCGAGGCGCCTGAGACTGGGGCGACATTCGAGGAGAACGCGTTGGCCAAGGCAGTTGACGGATTCAATGCGACCGGAATTCCTTGTGTCGCAGACGATTCCGGGGTTTCGGTCGATGCGTTGAACGGCATGCCCGGGGTGCTGTCGGCCCGGTGGGCCGGTCGGCATGGGGATGATGCGGCGAACCTCTCGTTGTTGTTGGGCCAGATTCAGGACGTGCCGGACGAGCGGCGCGGTGCGGCCTTCGTGTCGTGCTGCGCGTTGGTCTCCTCGTCGGGTTCCGTGGTGGTGCGGGGCGAGTGGCCGGGCACCATCGCACGGGAGCCGCGGGGTTCAGGTGGGTTCGGCTATGACCCGATCTTCATCCCTGCCGGTGGTTCGGTGTCGGCGGCAGAGCTGACCCCGGCGGAGAAAGACGCGGCGTCGCACCGCGGTAGGGCGCTGGCGCAGTTGGTACCGGCGCTGCGGGAGTTGGCGGCGGGTTAGGTCGCTGCGGCCGCGCGTGGTCGCGCTTGGTCGGCTGCCCAACGCAACTGCAGGGCGGCATTCAGGCTAGATTTCCGCCGTCCAGTTGCGTTCGGGCGTTATCCACAGGCTCTGCTCGTCCGCGCTGGCGCTATCCACGAACTGCTGGGCACACTGCGCTGGTGGGGGAGCCATTCATTGGGAGTGAGGCGCTGGCAGCGGGGCGGTTGACGCGGCATCAGTTACGGACGAACTTCGTGGCCGTACACAAGGACGTCTATGTGCCGAGAGGTACGAGGCCGACCGCGATCATGCGCGCGAAAGCGGCGTGGCTGCGATCGAAACGTCGGGGTGTGCTCGCGGGATTCTCGGCGGCCGCGTTGCATGGCGCCGGGTTCATCGGGCCGGAGATTCCCGCCTACATCTGTGACCGCTACTGCCGCCGCGAGCGGGGTGTGGTGGTGTGGCGAGACTCTCCGGCTGACGACGAGGTATGCCGCATCGGCGAGATGTTGCTGACCACGCCATTGCGTACTGCGGTTGATCTGGCGCGAAAGCTCCCTGAGGATGTCGCTGTCGCGGCGATTGATGCGTTGGCCCGCGCGGCACGGCTGACGGTGGCTGACATTGAGTTGGCGGCGGCGCGTCATACCGGTCAGCGGGGCATTGTCCAGGCGCGGAAGACAATTGCGCTCGTCGACCCGAAAGCTGGATCGCCGAGAGAATCGGCGTTGCGGCTGTTGATCATTCGGTCGGGTCTCCCGAAGCCGGAGAGTCAGCACTCGGTTTACAACGAGTACGGCGCGTTGATCGGTGTTGTCGACTTCGCGTGGCCGGGGTTGAAGATCGCCGTCGAGTACGAGGGTGGACATCACACCGATCCAGAAGCGGTCCGCCGGGACATCGCGAGAATCGAGAGCATGGTTGAAGCGGGTTGGCTCGTGATTCGGGTGACTGCGCGCGACCCGGCGGGAGTGGTGTTGCGTCGGCTCATCAATGCGCGTGCATCGCGAGGCGCGGTCGACGATGAGGCCTGGCGGTTTCCGCGGGATGAGGCGGAAAGGGCGTGGCCCACGGAGATGCAGGCGTCGTAGCTATGATGCCGGGCTGCTCGAACGCAACTGCAGGGCGGCATTCAGGCTGGATTTCCGCCGTCCAGTTGCGTTGGGGTCAGGTACCCGTCGATGAAGTCGTGCAGCGCGGGGGCGAGGTGCGCGACGCCGGAGTCGTTGAGCTTGGCCAGCAGGATGATGCCCTGATACTGCGCGAGCAGGGCGTGCGCGAGCTGTTGCGGATCGGTGCCGGGGCGTAGCGCTCCGGCCGCTGCGGCCTCAGTAGCGATGACCGCCATGTGGTGTTCCATCGTCTTGAGGGTGTGCGCCAGGTGCTCGCGCAGATCGTCGTCGGTGGTGGACAGTTCGGCGGCGAAGTTGCCGAAGGGACAGCCCACGGCTCGGCCGAACTGCGCTTCGAGCGCCGACTGGATGGCGCCGATGGCGTCCGGGATCGCATGCAGCTTGTCGGCGGGTGTCGCGGTGGGGGAGCCGGTCAGCTGGCGTTGAAATACTTTGGCATGTAAGTCGATAACGGCTTTGGCAAGTTCCGATTTCGACGGAAAGTAGTGATAGAAACTGCCCTTTTTGATGTCGGTCGCACGGCACAGCTCGTCGACGCCGACGGCCTGGTAGCTGCGTTCGAGGAACAGGCGTGCAGCGGTGGCGACCAGACGGTCGCGGGCGTCGGAACTGCGGGGCACGGGCTCATCGTACTTAGTAGTTGACCGGTCGGTCAACAAGTGGCAAGTTGACGACATGACTACCGCTGAGGTCTTCCGTACGCCCGACGAACGCTTCGCGAATCTGCCCGGCTACGACTTCGCCCCGAACTACGTCGACGTCGACGGACTGCGCATGCACTACCTCGACGAGGGGCCGCGCGACGGCAGGCCCATCGTCTGCTTCCACGGCGAGCCGACGTGGGCGTACCTGTACCGCAAGATGATCGGCCCGTTCGTCGAGGCCGGGCACCGGGTGATCGTGCCCGACTACGCGGGCTTCGGGCGCTCGGACAAGCCGACCGATCGACGGTGGTACAGCTACGACCGGCACGTTTCGTTGGTGACGCAGGTGCTCGGCGGACTGGGCTTGACCGACGCCACGGCGGTCGTGCAGGACTGGGGCGGGCCGATCGGGTTGCGCTGGGCCACGGAGAACGCGGATCAGGTTGGGGCGCTGGCGATTTTCAACACCGGGCTGTTCACCGGCCGGGTGTCCAAGGGCTTCATGGCGTGGCGTGCCTTCGCGGAGGCCAACCCCGACTTGCCCGTCGGCTTCGTGATTCAGGGTGCGACGACAACCGAACTCTCGGAGGACATCGTGGCGGCGTACGACGCGCCGTTCCCCACGGTGGAGTCGAAGGCCGGCGCCGCACAGTTCCCGCTCCTAGTGCCCATCACCGAGGACGCCGCGGGTGCGACGGAGATGAAGGCCGTCACCGACGCGCTGTCGCGGTGGGAGAAGCCGACGTTGGTGGCATTCTCCGACCAGGACCCGGTGTTCCCGTATCCGCGCGCGGGCGAGGCGTTCGTCGACCTGCTTCCGACAGTCGACGAGCAGGTGCGGATCGAAGGGGCGTCGCACTTCCTCCAGGAGGACAGGGGCGAACAGCTGGCAGTCGAGGTGCTCAAGCACCTGGGCTGACGGTCAGAGGTCGAAGCGCTTCTTCACGTCTTCGGTGCGGAAGTGCTCGACGATGATGCCGATCAGCGGGACGGTACCGGCGAACAGGACGCCGATGGTCTGACCGAGGGGCCAGCGGACCTTGACCGCGAGGTTGAACGTGCAGAGCAGGTAGGCGAAGTAGACCCAGCCGTGGACGATGCCGATCCAGTTCAGGCTGGCGTCGTTGAAGATGTAGTGCGCGACCAGCTCGTAGCAGAGGGCGATGAGCCAGAGACCGGTCGCCCAGGCCATCACACGGTAGGCGGTCAGCGCCTTGCGGATGGTGTCTTTCGACAGGGCGGTCGGCTGCGACTCGGTCATGTGGTGGTCCTGTCCTGTTTGTCGTTCTCGGCCAGTTCGGCCAGGTAGGCGTTGTATTCGTTGAGAGTGGGGTCCGCGGTGTCTTTGGCGGCCTGGGGGCGCTCGGGCAGCAGGCCCTCGGGGATTTCGGTGGGCTCATTGGTGGCCGGCGCTACGGGGCCTTCGTCTTCGTAGCGGACGAACTTGTAGTAGCCGTAGAAGCAGAAAGCGCCGAACATCGGCCACTGCAGGGCGTAGCCCAGGTTCTGGAACGTGCCGGCGCTCGACTGGAAGCGCGACCACTGCCACCAGGCCAGGGCCATGCAGCCCAGGGCAGCGACGGTCACCAGCACGATGAGCGCTGGCCTCCTACGCCGTGTAGTGGACATATGGCAACGGTACCGCGCGGGGGTTTGGAGCGACGAATGCGGCGAAGCGACCGTCGCCCGACGTCACAGCATTGGCGTAACATATATGGCACGCATGGGAGGTGTCATGTCGAAGGTGTTTGAGAGGCTGCTGGACGAGCGGCTGCAGGACCCAGAATTCCGTCGGGAGTATGCGGTCGAGTCGGCGCGCATTGCCGCGATCGACGCTGTGATCAACGACCTCGATGACGCGCGCGAGGAATCGAATCTGAGCAAGGCTCAGCTCGCCCGCGCCATCGGTGCAAACCCCAGTGTCGTGCGGAGGCTGTTTTCAGCTCAGACCGTGAATCCGACGCTTGCCACGGTGGCAGAGCTGGCGGCCGTGCTGGGCTTGAAGGTGACGTTGACGCCGATGACGGCAGAAGAGCGAGAACGACTTACTGACCCGATACGGGCGGTAGTGGTCGGTTAGTTCTTCAGCGAACGCGGATTGCGGCTGAGATATTCGTCGCCGAGATCGCGAACCTTCTCGTAATCCTTGTTGCTGAACGTCGTTCGGATTGGCTTGCTCATACCTGTGATCACAGCCAAAATCGGCTGGTCGACAGCTTCGGCTGCGGTGTCGAGGCGACAGAACAGTCGATAGTGTCTGCGAGGTTTCGAGCCATCCACGCGGACTTCGTGCCAGCCGGTCATCGATCCATGCATCGCTTCCCAATGGCCACCGCCGGCGAACCGCTTCGGCGGTGCCTCGGCAACGGCTTTGAGGACCGCCAGCATCGTGGCTTGAACTTTGGTCGGACATGCGAGGAGGAAGTCGAAGCCTGGGGATGCATTGGATGGGTCATCGTCCGGATGTCTCTGGAAGAACTCGACCCGATGCGGGACATCGGACGGCAAGCTGCGACTTGGCGGCTTGTTGGTCCCAGCCATCCGGTGTCCTCCCCACGACCTGTCGAGCCAAATTACGACTGCCCACCGACAAGTTTCTGGCTGCAGAGGCCAGGTACCATCACTGCATGCGGGCGTGGCGGAATCGGAAGACGCCCGGGCTTTAGGTGCCCGTGTTCGAAAGAGCGTGTGGGTTCGAGTCCCACCGCCCGCACTCTTTTCCTTCGTTAGTGCGCGCTTTTCAGCCGCACCATGCGCGTGGTTGAGCTTTCGTCCAACTCGACCACGTCGGTGCGCGAGCGCAGGAAATCACTGAAAGACTTGAATCCCAAAGCCTTTTCGCTGAACGACGGGTCCATGCGCTTCATCTGCGCCTTGACCACGGAGTTGTGCAGCCACTCGACGTCGTCCTTCTCCAACCCGATGTGCAGCGCACGGGTCAGCAGGGCGGTGGCGGCAGCCTGGGGGTCGTGCTCGGGCTTGGTGCTGCGGCGGGCGCGCTTGGCCGGCTCGGGAGAAGGCTCGCGGACGGGTACACCGGGCAGGGCGTCGTAGGTGACGAACTCGTCGCAGGCCGCCGCGAGTGCCCGGCTCGACGACCCGGCCACCCCGATCCCCACGACGTACCGGCCGAGGCGCTTGCAGCGCTGGGCCAGCGGAATGTAGTCCGAGTCGCCGGCGGCGATGACGACGTGGGTGAGGTCGGGCAGCCGGAACATGTCCTCGACGGCGTCGACCGCGAGCCGGATGTCGGCGCCGTTCTTGCCGTACGCGGCCGCGGGGAAGAGTTGCACGAGGTCGACGGCGCGGCCGACGAGCTGCTGCTGGTAGCCCGCGTTGACCTCGGCGGACCAGTCGGCGTACGCGCGGGTGAGCACCAATGTGCCGAAGGACGACGCGAAATCGAGGACCGCGCCGACGTCGACCGTGGCCGT
This sequence comes from Mycobacterium sp. SM3041, assembly GCF_039668335.1. NCBI lineage: Bacteria > Bacillati > Actinomycetota > Actinomycetes > Mycobacteriales > Mycobacteriaceae > Mycobacterium > Mycobacterium sp. SM3041. The sequence goes on from NZ_JAYXBQ010000026.1 coordinate 35,673, forward strand.
CGTCAAGCGGTCAGGATCGAGTCCCTTGGCCTTGTCCTTCTGAAAAGAGTTGCGGCCGTGGACCTGGTCGTAACGCGAGATGACGATGTTGTCGAAGTCCAGGTAGACCGCGACGCGGGTCGCGGCGGTGTCCGTCATGAGCCCAGTCTGGTGCATCGGGGGAGTGTCGAGGCGCGGAATTCGGCGGGCGCGTCGCGCATCGGCTGCTTAACCTGTCGGGATGCTCACGGAATTGACCGTCCTCCCCGGCGGGTCTTACCGCATGGGATCGCACGACTTCTACCCGGAGGAAGCGCCGGTGCATGAGGTGACGGTCGCGCCATTCTCGATCGAAAGGCACCCGGTAACCAATGCCCAGTTCGCGGAATTCGTGGCGGAGACGGGGCACGTGACGGTCGCCGAGCAAGAACTCGATCCGGCGCTGTTCCCCGGCGTCCCGGCCGACGACCTCGTTCCCGGTGCGTTGGTGTTCCAGCCGACGACGGGCCCGGTGGACCTGCGGAACTGGCGCGCCTGGTGGACGTGGGTGCCCGGTGCCTGCTGGAAGCACCCGAAGGGGCCGGGCTCCACCATCGAGGACCGGCTCGACCATCCGGTGGTGCAGGTCGCCTACCCCGACGCCGCGGCCTACGCCGCCTGGGCGGGTCGGCGGCTGCCGACCGAGGAGCAGTGGGAGTACGCCGCTCGCGCGGGCGCGACGACGGTGTACGCGTGGGGTGACGAGGTCCGCCCGAACGGGCAGCTGATGGCCAATACCTGGCAGGGCCAGTTTCCGTACCGCAACGACGGGGCCCTCGGTTGGGCCGGCACGTCGCCGGTTGGCACGTTCCCGCCCAACGGTTTTGGCCTGTTCGACATGATCGGCAACGTGTGGGAATGGACCCGAACCCGCTACGCGCCACGGCATCAGGCCCACGCCGAGGTGTCCGGCTGCTGTCCGCCGCCCGGTGGCGACCCGTCGGTGATGCAGACCCTCAAGGGCGGCTCGCACCTGTGTGCGCCGGAGTATTGCCATCGCTACCGGCCGGCGGCGCGGTCGTCGCAGTCGCAGGACAGCGCGACATCGCACATCGGCTTCCGCTGCATCGCCGATTGAGGTGGCGAAATCGGCGCCTAAACGCCGCTGCATAGTCCCTGGCCTAGGGCTTTACCTGCGATCAGGTGGCGTAACACGCTACGTATCGCCACCTGTGGTCATCGGTGGCACAGTGAGTTCATGACCCGCCGCCCGCACATCCCGCCGAAGGACTTTCCCCGTCCTGCGGCCCGGGAGTATGCGGGCACCCGCGCTGACGCGGCCCGGTGGGCGCGCGATGTGTTGCGCGGCCAGATTCTCGACGGCGTGTACGGCGGCCTGGCCGCGGCGCGTCCGCTGTTGCCGCCGGAGAATAGACTGGCCGCCGAATTGGGTGTGAGCCGCAACGCAATTCGTGAGGCTCTGGAACTGCTGCGCGGTGAGGGATTGATCACCCGGGTGCAGGGCGCCGGAACGTTCGTCACGGGCGCGAAGCTCAGCCAGCGGATCGACCGGCTGGAAGGCCTCGCCGAATCGCTTGCCGGGCATCAGCTTCCGGTGGAGAACACCGTGATGTCGGCGCGTGAGTCGGTCGCCTCGCCATTCGTCGCCGCGAAACTCCAAGTGCCCGAAGGCGCGCCGATTCTCTTCATCGAGCGCCTGCGGTCGGTGGGCGGGGTGCCACTGTCCCTGGACACCACGTCGTTGCGGATCGGGGCCATCCCCGTCGACGCCAATCTGGCCGACCAGGACGTCTTCGCGCTGATCGAGACTGAACTCGGGATGCGCCTGGGGTGGGCCGAGATCACCGTGAAATCGGTCTCGGCCGACGCCGACACCGCCAAGCTCCTGCAAATCCGTCCTTGCGCACCGCTTCTGCTGCTGCACCGGCTGACCCACCTCGAAGACGGCACCCCCTTCGACCTCGAGACCGTGCGGTACCGCGGCGACCGCTGTTCGTTGATCACCACCGCCGCAAGAGATTCCGCGCCGCCGCCACCGTAGTCGGCACTTCTGCAATCAATCACCCGAACCCCTTACCGATTAACGCAATCGATAGAGAGGTAGTACAGCCATGCCCGAACAACCCAACATCGTCTATTTTCACGTCGACAATCTCGGCATGGGGGAGCTCGGCTGCTACGGCGGCGGCATCCTGCGCGGCGCCGACACGGCCAGAATGGACGCCTTCGCCGCCGAATCTCTGAAACTGTCGCACTTCGTCGTCGAACCGCAGTGCACGCCAACCCGTTCGGCGTTGATGACAGGCCGGTACCCCATCCGGTCCGGCAACCACACCATCGCGCTCGGCGGCAACGGCGGCGGCATCGTCGCGTGGGAACGCACCATGGGCGACATCCTGTCCGAAGCGGGCTATGCCACCGCATGTTTCGGCAAGTGGCACATCGGCGCCGAGGACGGCCGCTGGCCGACCGATCACGGCTTCGACGAGTGGTACGGTCCGGCCCGCACCTACGACGAATGTCTGTGGCCCGACGACCCCTGGTACAAGGCCGAACGCGACGGCTACTCCTACATGTACGACGGCACCAAGGAAGGTGGCGTCAAGACCACCGACCAGCAGCTCACGGTCAAGCTCAAGGGTGAGGTGGACGGCGAATACGACCGCCGGGCAAAGGCTTTCATGAAGCGCAGCGTCGATGCCGGAAAGCCCTTCTACCTGTACCACAACCACTCGCTCATGCACTTCCCGATGGAGGTCCGCCCCGAGTTCAAGGGCAAGAGCACCAACGGCAACTGGGGCGACTCGCTGCTGATGCTCGACCACGACTTCGGCAGCATCCTGGACTACCTGGCCGAGCTGGGCATCGAGGACAACACCATCGTGATCATGGCCGGTGACAACGGCGCCGAGGACCATCTGGCCGGCCGGGGTACCGCGGGCTTCTTCGACGGCTCCTACTTCAGCTCTGCCGAGGGTGGCATCCGGACACCGTGCCTGATCCGCTGGCCCGGTCACGTGCCGGTGCGGGAGAGCAACGAGATGGTGCACGTCACCGACATGTTCCCGACCCTGCTGCGCTGGGTGGGCTGCGACGTGCCCGACGACCGCATCATCGACGGCATCGACCAACGCGAATTCTTCGGCGGTGCAGAGGAATCCAAGCGTGACGGTTGTATGGTCTGGCTCAACGAGGAGCTGCACGCGGTGAAGTGGTCACAGTTCAAGATCAACTTCAAGCGGCAGCAGCACTTCCACGACCCCGAGATTCCGCTGGGCTTCGCCCGTATCACCAACCTCCTCGAGGACCCGAAGGAACGTGAGGCCGTCAACCAGACCTGGGTGCGGTGGTGGGTGATGCAACACGCCTACCGGTTCATCCAGGAATTCGAGGCCAGCGTCGAGACCGAACAACTCATCCCGGCCGGGGCGCCCATCGATTTCGTCCCCGCCCGCAATCAATAGCACCAGCCCAGCACGGCCCCCGCACGCCGGGGGCCGTGCCCGCTTGTCGAAGGAGTGCAGCCGTGTCCAGCTATGGCGCCCAATCGATCACGATCCTCGAAGGGCTCGACGTCGTCCGGAAACGCCCGGGCATGTACATCGGGTCGACCAGCGAGCGCGGCCTGCACCACATGGTGTGGGAGGTGGTCGACAACGGCGTGGATGAGGCCATGGCCGGCCACGCGAGCCGTGTCGATGTCACGCTGCTCGCCGACGGCGGCGTCGAGGTCAGCGACGACGGCCGCGGTATCCCGGTCGCGATGCACGCCACCGGGATTCCCACCGTCGACGTCGTGATGACCCAGCTGCATGCCGGCGGCAAGTTCGACGGCGACTCCTACCAGGTGTCCGGTGGCCTGCACGGCGTCGGCGTCTCGGTGGTGAACGCGTTGTCGACGCGGCTCGAGGTGTGCATCCACCGGGACGGGTACGAATGGTCCCAGCACTACGACCGCTCGGTGCCCGGCACCCTGCAGCAGGGCACGCCGTCGACCCGCACCGGCACCACGGTCCGATTCTGGTCGGACCCAGAGATATTCGAGACCACCGAGTACAGCGCCGAGACCATTGCGCGCCGCCTGCAGGAGATGGCATTCCTCAACAAGGGGCTGGTGCTGTCGCTGACCGACCGGCGCCGCGATGACGCCGACACCCGCGTCTTCCACCACCCCGGCGGGCTGATCGACTACGTCCAGCACCTCAACCGCGTGAAAGAGCCCATCCAGCCGAGCATCATCGCTTTCGACGGCGCGAGGCCCGGCTGCGAAGTCGAGGTCGCGATGCAGTGGAACGCGGGCTTTTCGGAGTCGGTGCACACCTTCGCGAACACCATCAACACCCACGAGGGTGGTACGCACGAAGAAGGTTTCCGCGCGGCGCTGACCTCAGTGGTGAACAAGTACGCAAAAGACAAGAAACTGCTGAAAGACAAAGACCCGAACCTCACCGGTGACGACATCCGGGAGGGACTGGCCGCCATCATCTCCGTCAAGGTCGCCGAGCCGCAGTTCGAAGGGCAGACCAAGACCAAGCTCGGGAACGCCGCGGTCCGCTCGTTTGTGCAGAAGGTCTGCCATGAGGAGCTGACGCACTGGTTCGAGGCGAATCCGGCGGAGGCGAAGGTCATCGTCACCAAGGTGGCATCGTCGGCGCAGGCCCGCGTGGCCGCGAGAAAGGCGAGGGAGCTGGTGCGGCGCAAGAGCGCGACCGAAATCGGGGGTCTGCCCGGCAAGCTGGCCGACTGCCGCTCCACCGACCCGACGAAGTCGGAACTGTATGTGGTGGAGGGCGATTCGGCCGGTGGCTCGGCCAAGAGTGGCCGGGACTCGATGTTCCAGGCGATCCTGCCGCTGCGCGGCAAGATCATCAACGTCGAGAAGGCGCGCATCGACCGCGTGCTGAAGAACAACGAGGTCCAGGCCATCATCACGGCCCTGGGCACCGGTATTCACGACGAGTTCGACATCTCCAAGCTGCGGTATCACAAGATCGTGCTGATGGCCGACGCCGACGTCGACGGTCAGCACATCTCGACGCTGCTGCTGACCCTGCTGTTCCGCTTCATGAAGCCGCTGGTGGAAAACGGCCACATCTTCCTGGCCCAGCCGCCGCTGTACAAGCTGAAATGGCAACGCAGCGAACCGGAATTCGCCTACTCGGACCGCGAGCGCGACGGCCTGCTCGAGGCCGGCAAGAAGGCCGGCAAGCGCATCAACACCGACGACGGTATCCAGCGCTACAAGGGTCTGGGTGAGATGGACGCCAAGGAGCTGTGGGAGACCACCATGGATCCGTCCATCCGCGTCCTGCGTCAGGTGACACTCGACGACGCCGCGGCCGCCGACGAACTGTTCTCGATCCTGATGGGTGAGGACGTCGAAGCGCGCCGAAGCTTTATCGTGCGTAACGCCAAGGACATTCGTTTCCTCGACGTGTGAGGGACCAGCGTTTATCTCACAAAGACAAACCCTTGTGTCCAGTTCCACATGTGCCAAAGGGGTACCGGTCTGTGTTGGTCGACATCACTTCGCGTTGATTGGCCCGCACGTCGTCTCTCCCTGCGGCATGTGCGGTCTGGACCCGTCAACGTGCGCTGACGATGTCAACACAGGCTGACCTTGTCAGCCTCAGCTGACAGCTCCGGATGCGACATGATGAGCACAGAGGTCCGGCCGGCTCATCAGGTGGACGCAGCGGCATCGGTCAGGTCAGCGACCCGTCAGACTGGCGACACCATCGAGGAGGAGCGACGGCGCCAAATCGAGACGCCCTAGCCAAGCGGCATGAGGTACATCAGCACCAGCATGCCCTCGGCGATCACTGCGAGACCGACCGCCAGCAGGTACCGCATCGCAGAATAGTGTCCGCGGGCCAACTGCCGGCGCCGGCTCGCGCCGAAGCCGCACACCACGGCGGCGAGCACCGCGACAGCGGCCACGAGGACGATGCGCGTCGCGTCGTGACCGCCGTGGAACGTATCGGCGTTGCGCAGCAACACCAGAACACCCGAGGTCGCGATCGCCAGCCCCGTGCGATTCCACGCCAGCGCCGTGCGTTCGGACTGCAGGCCGCGATCCGGGGCCAGCGTCATCGCACCGTGGCGCTGAGCGCCAGGACGACGGTGATCAGCCCGATCAGCGCCAGGCCGGTGGTCAGGAAGGTGGGGGCGGAGGCCTGTGGCAGCGGCTCGTCGTTGCGGATGGCCCGGTCCACCTGGCTCCAGCGCCGCAGTCCCGCGACCGCCGTCAGCACGGCCATGGCGCCGACGCCGACGCCCAGGACATGCCGCAGGCCCGGGATGGCCAGCTCCGGCATGAACTGGACGACCGCCACCGCGGCGGCCATCAGGCCCAGTGACGTGCGTTGCCACGCCAGGAACGTGCGCTCATTGGCGAGGGTGAACCGGTAATCGGGCTCGATCGGGGTACGCGCGGACGTCACGCTCGAAATGTCCATGCGTACAAGGGTTTCCGAAAACTCTGTGTCATGCCAGGGCATCCGAGGTGGCGTAACAGAGCCTTAATTCACGGTGTCGGCGGCGCGGCGCAATCGGTCCAAATGGGCATCTGAACTGCGGTTTCCACCATCAAAGATGGCGTAACTACCGCGCAACCTCAGATGACAGCGAGGTAACAGAAACGGTTGACCCTTGTGGACATGGACAAGCAACAGCGCACTGGCAGCCCTTGGCAGGCCCGCTCGGTTGCTCTGCTGACCGCGCTCACGGTTGGTGGGGCCCAACTGCTGACGGGGTGCGGCCTGCTGTCGGAACCGACCGTCGTCGTCAACGTCGGCTACCAATCCAAGACCATCAACACCGTCAACGCCGGCACACTGCTGCGCGACCGCGGCGACTTCGAGAACCAGCTCAAAGAACTGGGCGCGGCCACCAACACGAAGTACCGGGTGGTGTGGCAGGACTTCGCGTCCGGTGCGCCGCTGACGGCGCAGATGATCGCCACCCACGTCGACATCGGATCGATGGGCGACTACCCGCTACTGACCAACGGCTCCAAGACCCGCAAATACGATGACGCGGCAACGGAATTGGTCGCCACCACCGGCTACAACCTGCGCGGCTCGCTGAACCAGGTGGTGGTGCGGTCGGACTCATCGGCACGCACCCTCGCCGACCTGAACGGTAAGAAGGTGTCCACCAGCCTCGGCTCGGCCGGCGACGGCATGCTGTCCACCGCGGTGAGAACCGTTGGCATCAGCAAGGACTCACTGCACATCGTCAACCAGGATCCGTCGGTCGGCGCGTCGTCCATCGACGGCGGCCAGGTCGACGCCCTGGCGCAGTTCGTGCCATGGCCGCAACTGGTGATCTACCGCAACCAAGGGCGGCTGCTCTACGACGGCGGCGACAACAACGTGCCCACCTTCCACGGCGTCGTCGCACGCCGGCAGTTCGTCGACAGCCATCCCGAGGTCATGGCGGCGTTCCTGCGGGCCATGAAGAGCACCACCGACGAGATCGTCGCGCACCCGCTCAAGTCGGCCCTGCGGGTCAGCGCGCTGACCGGGATCGAACCCGAAGTGATCTATCTGTACAACGGCCCCAACGGCTTCGTGAGCTTCGACATGACACTCAAAGATCCGGTGCTCGCCGCCTTCAAACCGATCAAGGCCTACCTCGTCGGGCGCGGCGCGGTGACAAAGGATTTCGATGTTCCCAAGTTCATCAACGACGGATACCTGCGGCAGTTGTTCGGACCCGATTACGCGCAGCGGCAGGCCAGCGTGGCCAATCCGATGACCCTCACTGGCTTCGACGACGTGTGCGGACTACCCGTCAACGACGCGGCGCAGGCATCCGAAGTGTGGGTGTCCGGCACCGAGACCGCGGTCTCCGCCACCCCGACCTGCCTGCTGCGCCGCCTGGCCGCGACACCGCACGTCCGGGCCGCCTACGTGCCCGACACCTTGACCGGGCTGCGCATCTTCGCCGATCACGCTGTCTGGCTTGACGATCCGGCTGCGCCATCGACCCAGCGGTACAAGCCCTTCGCCACGACTGCCGGTGCGGACACGTACCGGACCACCCACCCACAAGCAGCCCCCGTCGGCTACGCCGCTGCCATCGGGCAGTCCCGCACCGCCGGCTGATCACACCATCAGGAGAGAAAGGAAACGCATGACCGAGCTCATGACCAGACCCACGTTGGCCGTCCCTCGACTGTGGTCACCGGCGAAACGGACCGGAAAACCGATGCGGCACAAGATGGCTGATCTGCTGTCGACGTCCGCCGCACGCCGGGTGCCGGCGCTGCTGCTGCCGCTGATCCCGATCGCCGTCTTCCTGACGCTGTGGCATCTGCTGACCGCCCACAACGTCGTCGCCTGGCTGCGCTTCAACCGGATGCCGGCACCCGAGGCCGTGTTCCACACGCTGCTGACGCGGGCCAGCTCGGGCGGCTTCTACGACGACCTGCTGGCAAGCCTGCAACGCATCCTGCTGGGCTTCGGTCTGGCGGCGGTGGTCGGCATCGGCTTGGGCGTGTTGATCGGCCGGTCGGAGATCGCCCGAATGACGTTGCGGCCGTTCATCGAACTGATCCGGCCCATCCCGGCGATCGCGCTTGTGCCGCTCACCATCCTGCTGTTCCCCTCCAGCGAGCAAGGCATCGTGTTCATCACGTTCTTCGCCGCGTTCTTCCCGGTGGTGGTCAGCACCATCCACGCCATGGACTCCATGCCGAAGGTGTGGGAGGAAGCCGCGCAGACCATGGGCGCCGGCCGAATGTCGTTGTTGCTCCACGTGATCATCCCGGGTGCGCTGCCGGGTATCTTCGCCGGACTCTCCGTTGCGATGGGCGTGGCCTGGATCTGCGTGGTCAGTGCGGAGATGATCTCGGGGCAATACGGCATCGGGTACTACACGTGGCAGGCCTATGGATTGCTCGACTACGCCGGTGTGGTGGTCGGCATGATCTCCATCGGCGCGCTGGGACTCGGCACCGCGTGGTTGGTGGAGCGGGTCGGACGGCGGGTCAACCGCTGGCTGCCGAGGGCCACCCGATGAGCGCCGGCGCTGTCGATCTGCAGCAGCTGCAACTGGGCTTCAACGGGGTGGTCGCGGCCAACATCAGCCTGGCCATCGAGGGCGGCGAAGTGGTCGTGTTCCTCGGTCCGTCCGGCTGTGGCAAGTCGACCATCTTGCGGGCGCTGGCCGGGCTGCTCAAGCCCATGGGCGGCACCGCCACGGTCGACGGGGCACCGGTCACCGGCAATGCGGCCCAGTGCGCCATGGTGTTTCAGGAGGACGCGCTGTTCCCGTGGCGCAGTGCGCTCAAGAACGTCGAGTTCCCGCTCAAGCTCCGTGGCGTGCGCGGCAAGGAGCTCAAGGAGACGGCGACGGCCCGGCTCGAGCAGGTCGGGCTCGGCGCCTACCTGCACCACCTGCCGAGCCAGCTCTCGGGCGGCATGCGTCAGCGGGTGCAGCTGGCCCGCACCCTGGCCTGCAAGCCGCGGGTGATGCTGATGGACGAGCCGTTCGGCGCCCTGGATGCGCAGACGCGGCTGGAGATGCAGCAGTTACTGATGTCGGTGTGGGAGGCGCATAAGATGACGCTGCTGTTCGTCACCCATGACGTCGACGAGGCGCTGCTGCTGGCCGACCGGGTCGTCCTGCTCAGCCACCGGCCCGCCACCGTCGCCGACGTCATCACCATCGAGCAACCCCGCACCCCCGAGGCGCAATTCGAGGAGTCCTACCAGCGGCGCCGCCGCGACATCTTGGACTTCCTCGGTCACCGCCCGGCCGCCTGACCAAACTGGCTTCCCGCCAAGGAGATTCGATGAGCATCACCCTGCCTGGGTTCCGCGCGCCCGCATCCCGTCCGGATCGGCCATCTCTGCGCTCACCCGCCGTGCTGCGCACCGAGGTGCTGGCCGGCCTGGTCGTCGGGCTGGCGCTGATCCCGGAGGCCATTGCCTTCTCCGTCATCGCGGGCGTCGATCCCCGTGTCGGGCTGTTCTCATCGGTGACCATGGCCATCACCATCGCGTTCGCCGGGGGACGCCCCGCCATGGTGTCGGCCGCGACGGCGGCGGTGGCCCTCGTGGTAGCGCCCGTGGCGCACGAGCATGGTGTCGGCTATCTGGTCGCCACCATCGCGTTGGCCGGGGTGATCCAGATGCTGCTGGCGTTCCTCGGGGTGGCCAAGCTGATGCGGTTCATCCCGCGCAGCGTCATGGTCGGCTTCGTCAACGCACTCGCGATTCTGGTGTTCGTCGCCCAGCTGCGGCACCTGATCGACGTGCCATGGCTGGTGTACCCGCTCACCGCGGCCGGCATCGCGTTGATGGTGCTGCTGCCCAAGCTGACCACCGCCGTGCCGCCGCCCCTGGTCGTGGTGCTGGTGCTGACCGTCGCGGTCGTGGCCTTCGGGTGGCACGTGCCCAACGTGGGAGACCAAGGGGCCCTACCGGATTCGCTGCCGCTGCCGGGCATTCCGGATGTTCCGTTCACCCTGCACACGCTGCAGATCATCGCGCCCTATGCGGTGGGGGCGGCGCTGGTCGGGCTGCTCGAATCGCTGATGACGGCCAAACTCGTCGACGACATCACCGACACCGGGTCCAACAAGACCCGCGAGGCGTGCGGGCAGGGCATCGCCAACGTGGTGACCGCACTGTTCGGCGGCATGGGTGGTTGCGCGGTGGTGGGGCAGACGATGATGAACGTCAAGATCGCCGGCGCCCGCACGCGGCTCTCGACGCTGCTCACCGGGGTGTTCGTCCTGATCCTGGTGCTGGCCCTCGGGGACCTGGTCGGCCGGATCCCGATGGCGGCCCTGGTCGCGGTGATGATCGTGGTCTCGGTGGCCACCTTCGACTGGCACAGCGTGGCGCCGCGGACGCTGAAAGTGTTGCCGCGCAGCGAAACTCTTGTGATGGTCATCACGGTGTGCGCGACCGTCGCCACCGGGAACCTGGCGATCGGCGTCGCGCTCGGTGTGCTGGCCGCGATGGTCGCTTTCGCGCGCCGGGTCGCGCATTTCACCTCGGTGTCGTTGATGGAGCCGGGGACGTACCGGGTGAGCGGCGACCTGTTCTTCGTATCGAGCAACGATCTGGTTCATCAGTTCGACTACGCGGGTGACCCCGCCGACGTCGTCGTGGACTTGTCGGGCACCGCGGTGTGGGATGCCTCGTCTGTCGCGACGCTGGATGCGATCCGGATGAAGTACGCGTCGCGCGGAAAGACGGTGCAGTTCGTTGGTCTCGACGACGCGAGCTCGGACCGGCTGAATCGGTTGTCGGGACGTCTCGGAATTTAGCGGCCAGCGGCCGCGCCGTTGCGCCAGAATGGAGGCGTGAACGTGAACTGGCGAGGTGTCCTCGGTGTCGTTGTCGGGCTGCTGATCGGGCTGCTCATGGGCGGACCGATCGCCGGCCAGGCGCACGCCGCCGCGGCCGCGCCCGCCGGGGACGTCATCTCCATCGGTGACCCGCACGCGCTCGGGCAGATCGACCTCTACCTGGATCCCATCTGCCCGTTCAGCGGCAAGTTGATCCGGTCCGACGGCGAGGAGCTGGGGCGGCGCATCGACAGCGGCGCGCTGCGGGTGAACGTCCGCTTGGTGAACTTCCTCGAAAAGTACTCGGCCAGTGGCACATACGACCGGCGCGCGATCTACGCAGCCTTCGTCGCGGCCGGCGAATCGAAGTCGAGTGAGGTCGCGTGGCGCTTCATCCAGCAGATCTTCTCGAAGGAGAACCAGCCACGCGAAGGCGGCGACACGGACCTGAGCAACGACCAGTTGGCCGAGCTGGCTGGTCGGGCGGGTGCGCCGCAGTCGGCGCAGGACCTGATCCGGCTCGGCCTGCCCGTCGGCTACGACGCCAAAGTCATCGCCGCCAACAACCTCAAGCTTCTGCATGAGTTTCCGGAGCCGGGGGTGCCGCTCGTCGTCATCGATGGGCAGGTCGTCAACGACGAGGAGTGGCTGAGTCGGCTGCCGAGCTGACTGGCGGCAGTCACCGTTCCTGCGTCACGGCAGCCCGGCCGCTGGTGCCGGGCGTACCGGCGTACGTAACGGGCGGCACCTGGCTCGTCTGGGGCAGGTGGTTGCTCTGGCTTGCTACGTCGAGCGTGGCGCTTGGCGTGGTCCGTCGCGGCGTGTCGGCGCAGTAGGCGTCACGTTCGGCGCAGGGCCCACGCGCCACGTACCCGACGTCAGCCGATCGTGTCGGGTACGGGGGCCTCGTCGTTCCTGCCGTGTCCCCCGATCGGAGGACAGGAGTTTCACCCGGCGCAGGGGCCGGTCGGCGGATACAGGTCGACGGCTGTCGGCGGCATTCTTAGTTCAACACCGGAACACACCGGAAAGAACTTGAAAAGCCTTATCCGCCAAAGGAGTCGACATGAACATCACCCGCCGCATCGCCGCCGGATTCGCCCTCGCCGCCGCGCCGGCCGTCATCTTTCTCGGTGCCGCCACCGCGCACGCCGACGTCACGACCGCCAGCAGCCCTGTCGGCACGCACCACGCGTTCCCGCACCAGCAGAACGCCCCGCAGCCTGGCAGCCCGGTGCATCACCACCACCAGCACAACCACCGCTGAGACTTTCTGTCCCTGCTGAGGCCGCCCCTGTCATCGACGGGGCGGCCTTACGCAGCTTGAGTGGTGGTGTGTGCACAGGGTGCAGGTCGGCTACTTCGCGATGAACACCTCGGTGTCAACGGAAGGTATGGGTCGATTCCGGCCTGATGTGTGCGGGCTACCGAGCGTAGATTTTGGGCAACGGTGTGATGCTGTCGGTGCGCCTGCCTACCCTCGATAGCGTGGACTATCAAGAGGTCAGTGCGTTGCGGGAGCGGCATCCTGCCTGGCGGCTGCTGCGTGCAGGCAATGCCACGCTCATCCTGTCCTTCCTAGGGGAGTTCTTCGTCGAGGGCAATCGTGGCGCGTGCTCTGCCAGCGAGGTCGCCGGTGCGCTCGATGAGCATCTTTATGCGCTGAATGCCGACGAGGTCCGGTACCCCAAGGAGCCGCGCGCCTATCTGGAAGATTGGGCGGCTACGGAGGCTGGATACCTGCGGCGGTTCTACCCGCCAGGCGACGACGAGGTTCACTACGAGGTGACACCGGCATTCGAGAAGTCCTATTCCTGGGTTCTCAATCTGCGGGGACGGTCCTTCGTCGGCACCGAATCGAGATTGCACACCGTTGTCGAACTACTGCGTCAGATTGTGCACGGAACCGAAGTTCAACCCGAAGTGCGGACGGCTGAATTGCGTCGGCGCAGAGCTGAACTCGATGCGGAGATCGCCTCGATTGAAGCGGGCAACGTTCCCATGTTGGACGCCACCGGCGTACGTGACCGCTATCAGCAGTTGTCGGCAACGGCCCGCGAACTGCTGGCGGATTTCCGCGAAGTCGAAGACAATTTCCGGTTGTTGGATCGAGCCGCGCGCGAGAAGATCGCGGCTTGGGAAGGAGCTAAGGGCGAATTGCTCGCGGAGTTGGTTGGTAGCCGCTCGGAGATCGCCGGCTCGGATCAAGGACGCAGCTTTCAAGCGTTCTATGACTTCTTGCTCTCCGAACAACGCCAGACAGAGCTGGCCGATCTGCTGGCCAAGGTTACCGCTCTCGACGCGATCGAACCCGATCAGCGGAACAACAGCGTCAAGGGAATCCACCATGACTGGTCGGAGGCCGCCGACAGGGCGCAGCGCACGGTCCGGCAGATCTCCGAACAGCTGCGACGTTTTCTCGACGATCAAGTCTGGCTGGAGAACCGCCGTGTGTTGGACCTCGTCCGGGCAGTGGAGACGGCCGCCCTTGAGGTGCGCAGGAACCCGCCGTCCTTCGGTCTTGAGGTCGACGAGCCGGGCATCGAAATCGCACTGCCCTTCGAGCGTCCGCTGTATCAGCCGCCGGTGGCGGTTGCTGTCGAGAGTCACATAAGCGAAGCCACCGAGCAGGTCGACGCCGCACTATTGTTCGACCAGACGTACATCGACCAGGTACGACTGGCCGAGACTATCCGCGCTGTGCTACCTCGCAATACATCAGCACTGCTATCCGATGTGATCGCTGCTCACCCGATTGAACAGGGTGCGGCCGAGATCGTCGGCTACCTTGCGCTGAACGATGAGGATGTGAGCATCGACATGGATGAGACCGAGGAGACCATTCTGGAATACGTGGACGTTGCCGATTCCGACCTCATCAAGCGCGCCAGACTACCTAAAGTGACGGTGCGACGGCGATGAGTACGGACCGTGATGTCGCGGCCACCATCATCCGGCTAATGCAGGGTGTCGTCTACCGCACCTCCGACGAGGACACCTGGCTGGTCCTAGAACGTCAGGGTGCCGGTGTGCGTGACCATTTCGCCACCATTGGCGTCGACGTCGTTACTGATGAGGCCGAGGGTTACGCATACCTGCGTTCGCGGTCGGAGGAAGAAGGTGTGGAGGCGCTACCGCGTCTGGTGCGCCGGCGGGCGCTCACCTACAACGTCAGCCTGCTGTTAGTCCTGTTGCGCAAACGCCTGGTTGAATTCGAAACCAGTGGTGGTGAGGGAAGATTGGTTCTCAGCACTGACCAGATCGTTGAACTGCTGCGACTGTTCCAAGCGGAATCCACGAACGATGCCCGTGTTGTCGACCAAGCAGAGGCCACAATCAAGAAGGCTGCCGAGCTCGGGTTCCTGCGACAGCTCCGCGGTCAGCGCGATCATTGGGAGGTGCGGCGCATCCTCAAGGCCTACGTCGATGCACAGACCCTAGCCGACTTCGCCGGCAAGCTGCGCGAGTACGCAGGGCTTCCTGTCGGCGATGAGCGAGCGAACCGTGAGTGAAACTCTCTCCGACGCAGTGGAACTCGTTGATGGACAGCGAGCCGGATACCGGCTGCAATACGCCGAAGTCTATAACTGGGGAACCTTCGACGACCACGTATGGCGCTTCACGCCCGGTACCGATACGGCGCTGTTGACCGGTGACATCGGCTCAGGCAAGTCAACGATAGTCGACGCGCTCACGACCTTACTTGTTCCCTCGCACAAGGCCGCCTACAACAAGGCCGCCGGTGCAGACGCCAAGGAACGTACGCTGCGCTCCTACGTCGAGGGTCACTACAAGTCCGAGCGCAACGAGACCACTGGCAAATCCCGCCCAAAAGGCTTGCGTGAGAACAAGCGCACCTACTCGGTGATTCTCGGTGTCTTCCACAATCACGGCTACGACGAGACGGTCACGCTGGCCCAAGTGTTTCAGCAACGCGAGAGTACCGGTCAGCCGTATCGGTTCTTCGTGACCGCGATCAAAGAGCTGTCGGTCGCCGGTGATTTCGCTGATTTTGGTACTGACTTGCGCGCGCTGCGCCGACGCCTGAGGGCGGCAGGCGCGGAAATTTTCGACGAGTTTCCCAAGTACGCGACTTCGTTGCGTCGTCTGCTCGGTATCCGATCGGACCAGGCACTAGAGCTGTTCCATCAGACAGTGTCGATGAAATCCGTTGGCAACCTCAATGATTTCGTCCGTGATCACATGTTGGAACCGAGTGACTCGACTGACCGGGTTCGTGACATCATCGGACACTTCGACGACCTATCCAAGGCTCACGACGCCGTCAAGCGGGCCCGCGAGCAGCTCGAGGCTCTCCAACCTATCGTGGAAACGGCGGCCAAGTACGACGCTGCACTTGCCGAACGCGACGGACTCGATCATGAACGGTCCGCAGTCAGGTCGTACATCGCAGAACTTCGGTCCGGTCTGCTCTTTGCGGAGATCACGCGGCTCGAGGCAGAGGGCGCGGCCCTGTGGGCGCAGCAGGATGCGGCCGAATCGGAGCAGCGACGGCTAAACCACGAACGTGAATCCCTGATCGAACAGCGCGCGAAGGCGGGTGGGGATCGGATCGGAGAGCTGGAACGACTGGCCGCCGAGGCACGCGCTCAAACAGAAGCACGCCAACAGACCAGGGTCCTATTTGATGCCGCCGTCTCTGACGCTGGCCTGGACTCGGTCTCCGACGAGCGGGCGTTCGCCGCGCTGTCAACGTTGGTTGGCGCCGAACGTCCCCGCTTGACCAATCGGAAGCGCGATATGGACACGGCCGTTGTCGACGCGATCGGACGGGAGCGAGAAATTCGACGAAAGTGCGAGGTCCTTACAGGGGAGATCGGCAGCCTGGAACAGCGCACCAACAACCTGCCGCATGAACAAGTGGCCATCCGGGCCGAATTGTGTTCCGCGCTGAATCTGACGCCGGGGGAATTACCTTATGCCGGGGAGCTTCTCGACGTAGACGACGAGCACTCGCAATGGCGAGGCGCTGCCGAACGCGTGCTCCGGGGGTTTGCGCTGTCCCTGCTGGTGCCGCAACGACATTATGACGCTGTCGCCGCATGGGTGAATGGACGCAGTCTCACAGTTGCGGGGCGGGGAGCCAAGTTGGTCTACGAGCGAGTACCGGCGCACCGGGTACGGCTGCAGCCGACGGTCGAGGATGGGCTGCTGCTGGCTGACTGCATCGATGTGCGGGAAGGGCCATTCACGGAATACCTCCGCCACGAGCTGATGAAGCGGGCCAACTTTCGTTGCGCGGCGACACTCGATGAGTTCCGCAATCATCCCCGCGCCGTCACCCGTGAGGGACAAGTGCGCTCGGGTGACCGGCACGAAAAGGACGATCGACACCGCGTCGACGATCCGCGGCGCTGGGTGCTGGGCTGGATCAATGAACGCAAGATTGCCGCGCTGCGCAACGAGTTGACCGAGCTGCAACAGGAGCATTCGGAGGCAACCGATGTTGCTACGCAGTTGGGCGAGCAGAGGGAGGCGCTGCAGCAACGGCTCGATGCGTTCCTGCGCGTCGAGGGGTTCCGCTCGTGGGCCGACCTTGATGTCGACGAGGCTGCGTCGCGTGCCGCGGCACATGACGCCGAACGTGTCCGTTTGCAGTCCGGTTCGTCGCGGTTGGAAGAGATCACCCTGGCGCTGGAACACAATGCTGAGCAGTCCTCTGCCGCAACGAAACTGAGCAGGGAGATCACCGGGCGGCTCGCCACCACGGCGGCGTCCGTGCAGCGCGCGAAGCAAGACCGTGCGCGGGACGACGATTTCGTCGCTGCTCAGCCGGAGCGTCAACTGGAAACCGCCCGGGCGTCGTACCACGCACTCGACGAACGCCTCGGGGAACGCCGGCCCAAACAGGCAGCGCAATGTGCCGAAATCGAGACGACACTGTCAGCGGACCTGCATCGACGCATCGAGCGGCTTTCTGGTCAACTAAGTGGCCACGCGCTGAACCTGACTCAGTACATGAGCGAGGTGCTGCGTCGGTGGCCCGAGCAGCGCGCCGATATGGACGCAACTGTAGCTGCTCGCGGCGACTTCCTCGCGTTTCGTGACCGCGTCGCTACCGACGACTTGCCGCGTTTCGAGAGCGAATTCAAAGAACAGCTGAATAAGAACGCCATCCAAGAACTCGCCGGGTTCAATAACTGGCTGGGGCGGCAGGCGTCAGCCATCGATGAGCGAGTCGACCGGATCAACGATGCGCTCGGCGCAGTGCCATACAACCCGGGCCGCTTCATTCGGTTGGAGAAGGAACCCACCACTAATCAGGATGTCGCACAGTTCCGTTCGGATCTGCGTAGCCTGACCAACGACATGCTGGCTGTCGACGGCGACCAGTACTCGGAGCAGCGGTTCCTGGATGTGAAGAGGATCATCGAGCGGTTCCGTGGGCGGGACGGTTACGCTGAATCGGACAAGAACTGGACCCGCCGGGTAACCGACGTGCGCAACTGGTTCGTCTTCTCGGCCTCCGAACGCGACGTGGAAACAGACGTCGAGTGGGAGCACTACAGCGACTCGGACGGCAAGTCCGGGGGGCAGAAAGAGAAGCTTGCCTACACGATTCTGGCGGCCTCACTGGCCTACCAATTCGGCCTCGAATGGGGAGTCTCACGGTCGCGTGACTTCCGATTCGCGGTGATCGACGAGGCGTTCGGACGCGGTTCGGATGTCTCCACGCGATATGCGCTGGAGTTGTTCGCGACGCTGGGGCTGCAGCTGTTGATTGTTACGCCGCTGCAGAAGGTGCACGTGATCGAGCCGTATGTGAAAGCCATTGGGATCGTGGATAATCCGGGCGGTACATACTCCCGGCTACAGACCATGACAATCGAGGAGTACCGCAGCCGTCGTGACGGATCCTCGGTATGAACGCTGCTTGGACCTCGGCTGAGGATGTAGCCGCACGGGTCAGGCGTCGGTGGGATGACGGGTCGCTACTGCGGAGCTACGCCAACGCCGAGCCGTTCGCGCCGATCGAGGTGCCGCTGCGCGGCCCCACGCTTGCTCAGATCGGTGACGACATCGCTGCCGCGCGTGATTGGGTCGTGGCCTTGGACGGTGGTCGCGGCAACGACGTCCGTTACGCGCTGGAATGGAAGACCGTCGGCGGCAGACAGATTGGTCGCAATGCAGTACCTATCCGCGCGGTGGTTTCTTCGTACGAACAGGCTTGGACGTTGCTTGGCGTGGTGGCGACAGTCCGCCGTTTCGATAGACTGCTGACGCTGACGGCGCAGCATAAGCCTGTCCGTGACTGGATTGCTTCGTACCCGCACCGTGCTCTGTCACTGGTATCGGAGATGCCGCGCTTGGTCGCAGCGTACGAGTGGCTGGACGGTCACAGGCACTCACAGCGATATCTGCGGGAGCTCAGCGCCCCCGGGGTCGATACCAAGTTCGCCGAGCGTTATCGGTCCGATCTGGCTGGAATGCTTGGTGTTTCGTCATCGCCTGGCGGATTTCTGGCTGATTTGGGCCTGCGGGCCAAGCCCAGTCTTCTGCGGTTGCGCCTTTCGTCGTCGTTGGGCCTTCCGGTACCGCTGACTGAGGTTGCAGCACGGACCGACGAACTGGCGCAGTTGGACGTGCAACCGCATGTTGCGCTGATCATCGAGAACGAGATCAGTTATCTCAGCGCTGCGGTACCTCCAAATGGTGTGGTGATCTGGGGCAAGGGTTTCGATGTCGACAATGCCGGGAAGCTGCAGTGGCTGGCCGGTGCAGACGTCATTTACTGGGGTGACATCGACACGCATGGATTCGCGATACTCGATCGTCTGCGGGCCTGGCTGCCAAGCGCGCGCTCGGTGCTGATGGACCGGGAGACCCTGCTGACGCACCGCGATCGTTGGGTGAGTGAGGATCGTCCGGCAAAATCGCTACTCACTCGACTGACTGCTGACGAGTACCGCCTGTACTCCGAGTTGGTCGAAGGGGGGTTGGGGGACGGCGTGCGCCTCGAGCAAGAGCGGGTGGACTGGTCTTGGGTCGAGCAGCGGTTGCGTCTCACGCAGGAGCGCACTGCAGAGTCGTAGGCTCGAAGCTGGGACCTACAGTGCACCGCTGGTGCGTGAGTGGCCGAGTCGCACCGCTTCTGAAGTGCGAAGAGTTGTCGAACGGCATCTTTCGCGAATGTTGTCGAGCGGCTACAATCTGTGATGTTGTCGAACGACTACATGAGGTGTCGAAATGCAAGTCAAGACGATGGGTGATCTTGGTGCGCTCGTTCGTTCGGCGCGTACCGCCCGCGGGATGACGCAGGCCGATCTTGCGGCGCAACTGCACACGAGCCGAGATTGGGTAATTCGTTTGGAGAAAGGGCACCCGCGGCTCGAAGCGCAACGGGTTCTCGACGCTCTGCGTGTCGTTGGTATTGACCTCCACGCCGCTGTTTCCGGGACACCGTTGAAAGCTCCTTCGAAATCGCAACGGCAAGTTCCCCGTGACCCGTTTGACGCGCTCTTCGGCCCGAAGAAGGCGTAGTGGCGACTCGAACGTTACGCGTGTACCTTGACGGAACTCCTATCGGAACGGCCGCGCAATCGTCGCAGGGCGCGCTGAGTTTCAGCTACGACGACGAGTACCTCGAACAAGGTGATCCGACGCCGTTGTCGTTGTCGTTGCCGGTCCTGTCAAAGCGGCACCGGGACAAGGCGGTCCGCGCATATCTTGAGGGCCTGCTGCCTGACAGCGAAGGAGCGCGACAGCGATGGGGACGCGAGTACAACGTGTCGCCGAACAATCCGTTCTCGTTGCTCGCGCATGTCGGTCGCGATGCGGCCGGCGCAGTTCAGATTCTTCCGTCTGATCTCGACCCGGCCGATGCGCGTGATCGAACCGGTGACATCGACTGGCTCAGAGATACCGACTTCGCCGAGCTGGTGCGTGACCTCGCTACCCATCAATCCGACTGGGACCCAGGGAGATTCGGGGGGCGCTGGAGTCTTGCCGGCGCCCAACCAAAAGCAGCGCTGTTCCGTGACCCGGCGTCAGGGCGATTCGGTATCCCGCGTGACGCCACGCCGACGACCGTGATCGTCAAGCCTGCGATCGCTGGTTATGCCCGTCACCACATCAACGAGGCGCTGTGTCTGAGCGCCGCCGGTGAGGCTGGTCTACTTGCGGCTGGATCCGAGGTAGTCGAGATCGCTGACGTTCAGGTACTGATCTCGATGCGCTACGACCGGCTTCATGACGGGACCGCGTGGCGCCGGGTCCATCAAGAGGACATGTGCCAGGCATTGTCGGTACACCCCAGCTTGAAGTACCAGTCCGACGGAGGGCCGGGCGTGGGCAAGATCGCGGATCTACTCGCCAGGCTCCCGATCGAGGACCGCGAGGTCAATGCCGAGCGCTTCTTCAAAGCTCTGGCATACAACGTGCTGATCGGCGGAACGGACGCTCACGCTAAGAACTACTCGCTGGTCCTCATTGGCGCGCGGGCGCAGGTATCGCCCCTGTATGACGTAGCGTCGGCGGCACCGTACGACCAGCATCAGCGGCTGCTGTCATCGATGAAAATCGGTGACCACTGGAAGATGCTTGACGTTACGAATTCTGATTGGCGCACGGTAGGCCGTCGACTCGGGCTCTCCGGGGACCGGGCCGTGGCTTGGGTTGATGAACTTCGAAAGCAACTTCCTGGTGCGTTCGAGCGGGCGGTTGCTTCGCTGCCGGTGAGTGCGCAGGCAGAGGCAAAACGCATGGGGGACCGGATTGTTGAGCATATTGCTGGAACCTGGAGGCCGAGCTTGAGTAGTTGAGTGCGACGTCCTCGACAGGCCGGACAAGTTTGGACCCTGCGAGACGCAGTCTGTGGCGCGGGTACCGCTCGACTCATGCGCCAGGGCTCTGGTGAGCCCTTACGCACTGGGGCTGACGGTCCTGCCGAGGAACGCCAGCAACTTGGTGGTGCGCGACGCGCCCGCCGGCGCGGGCTGCTCCGGACCGAACGCGCCCGGGCGCCGGAGCATCTGCGCCGGCACCGAGTGGACCAGCCCCTCGGACAGGGTGAGCAGGTCGTCGGGCAGCTCGATCGACTCGCCCAGCGACTGGCGTAGATCCCAGGTGTGCAGGGCCAGATCGGCAATCGGGAACAGCAGCGCGCGGCGCAGCGGAACCTCGCCTTGCGGGGACTTGCGCGGGGCATCGAGATCCGCGGTGGGTAGCGCGTCGCGCAGCCGAATTGCCAACGCGCTCAGTTGATCGGCGGGGTTGCCGTACATCCAGTCCGACGGTGCGGAAGGGCCGTCCCAGAGCTCGCCGTCTTCGGCGAGCACGATGATTCGGGTGGCGCTGCCGGTCGCGTGCGCGACCAACTCGCGCACGGTCCAGTCCTGCAGGATCGACGGATCGTCCCAGCGGTCGGCGGGAACGTCACGGACGGCGGCGGTGAGCAGGTCGAGGGCCTCGACAGCCAACACGCCAAGCTCGGGAGTCGTGTCTTCGCTCATAAGGGCCACGGTACGAGCAGG
>NZ_JAYXBQ010000027.1:0-130149 GCF_039668335.1 Mycobacterium sp. SM3041
CCAGCGACTAAGTTCGCGGCATGGCCAGAACCGGTTCGAAAGTACGTTCGCAGTTCCGCTGCTCGGAGTGCCAGCACACCACGGCGAAATGGGTGGGCCGCTGCCCGGACTGCGGCACCTGGGGCACGGTCAACGAAGTCGCCGTACTGAGCACGCTGACGCCCGCGACGCATCGCGCCGTCGCGCCGGCGTCGCCCGCAGTACCGATCAGCTCGATCGATCCGGGCACGACCAGGCATTTCCACACCGGGATCAGCGAACTGGACCGCGTGCTGGGCGGTGGTGTCGTACCGGGTTCGGTGACGCTGCTGGCCGGTGATCCCGGCGTCGGCAAGTCGACACTGCTGCTCGAGGTCGCGCACCGCTGGGCCATGTCCGGGCGGCGTGCGCTCTATCTGTCGGGCGAGGAGTCCGCCGGGCAGATCCGGCTGCGCGCCGAGCGCACCGGCTGCACGCACGACGACGTCTACCTGGCCGCCGAATCCGATCTGCAGACCGCGCTCGGCCACATCGAGGCAGTCCAGCCCACCCTCGTGGTGGTGGATTCGGTGCAGACCATGTCCACCGCCGAGGCCGACGGCGTCACCGGCGGCGTGACACAGGTCCGGGCCGTCACCACTGCCCTCACCATGGCGGCCAAGACGACGGGCATCGCGATGGTTCTGGTCGGCCACGTCACGAAGGACGGCGCCATCGCCGGGCCGCGCTCACTGGAGCACCTCGTGGACGTCGTGCTGCACTTCGAGGGCGACCGCGCGTCGGCACTGCGCATGGTCCGCGGCGTCAAGAACCGCTTCGGCGCGGCCGACGAGGTCGGCTGTTTCATGTTGCACGACAACGGAATCGAATGCGTTGCCGACCCGTCTGGGCTGTTCCTCGACCAGCGGCCGGCCCCGGTGTCCGGCACCGCGGTGACCGTCAGCCTCGACGGCAAGCGGCCACTCATCGGCGAGGTGCAGGCGCTGATCGGCTCGCCGTCAGCGGGTTCGCCGCGCCGCGCGGTCAGCGGTATCGACTCGGCCCGCGCGGCCATGATCACCGCGGTGCTCGAGAAGCGGGCGCGGCTTCCCGTCGGCACCAACGACATCTACCTGTCCACGGTGGGCGGCATGCGGCTGACCGATCCGTCGTCCGATCTGGCGGTCGCGCTGGCCATCGCGTCGGCGTACACCGACCTGCCACTGCCGGCCACCGCGATCGCCATCGGCGAGGTGGGCCTGGCGGGTGATCTGCGCCGGGTCACCGGCATGGACCGCCGGCTCGCCGAGGCCGCCCGCCTCGGCTTCACCACGGCCGTGGTGCCCACCGGAATCGAGTCACCGCCGCGCGGGCTTCGGGTGCTGCCGGCCGACAACATCACCGCGGCGTTGCGGGTGTTACGCAAGATCACAGAGAATGTGGACCGGACCGGGTAGAGCCCGGCCGGAAAACCACCGAGGAGTGCACCGATGTCGGTGAAAGCGGGAACCCGGGCCGGGCGCGGCAACGTCGTGCATCTGGCCCGACCGACACTGCGCGAGACGTTGGGCAAGCTGGCGCCCGGCACGCCGCTGCGGGACGGCCTCGAGCGCATCCTGCGCGGCCGTACCGGCGGGCTGATCGTGCTGGGCTACGACGACAGCGTGGAGGCCATCTGCGACGGCGGCTTCCCCCTCGACGTCCGGTTCGCGCCGACCCGGCTGCGGGAGCTGTCGAAGATGGACGGCGCCGTCGTGCTCTCCAGCGACCTCACCCGCATCCTGCGGGCCAACGTGCAGCTCGTGCCCGACCCGTCCATCCCGACCGACGAATCCGGTACCCGGCACCGCTCGGCCGAGCGCGCGGCCATCCAGACCGGCTTCCCGGTGGTGTCCGTCAGCCACTCGATGAGCATCGTCACGGTGTACGTCGCCGGGGAGCGGCACGTCGTTCCGGAATCGGCGACCATCCTGTCGCGCGCGAACCAGACCATCGCCACGCTGGAGCGCTACAAGTTCCGGCTCGACGAGGTCAGCAAGCAGCTGTCGATGGCCGAGATCGAGGACTTCGTGACGCTGCGCGACGTCATGACCGTCGTGCAGCGCATGGAGATGGTCCGCCGGATCAGCCTGGAGATCGACGCCGACGTCGTCGAGCTCGGTACCGACGGCCGCCAGCTCAAGCTGCAGCTCGACGAACTCGTCGGCGACAACGACGCCGCCCGCGAACTGATCGTGCGTGACTACCACGCCAACCCCGACCCGCCGACCGCCGACCAGGTGACGGCGACGCTCGAGGAGCTCGACGCACTGAGCGACAACGAGCTACTCGACTTCACCACGCTGGCAAGGGTTTTCGGTTATCCGTCGACGCCCGAGGCGCAGGATTCGGCGATGAGCTCGCGCGGCTACCGGGCGATGGCCGGCATCCCGCGCCTGCAGTTCGCACACGTCGACCTGTTGGTGCGGTCGTTCGGATCGCTACAGGGCCTGCTCGCCGCGAGCGCCGACGACCTGCAGTCGGTGGAGGGCATCGGGTCCATGTGGGCCCGCCACATCCGTGAGGGTTTGTCGCTGCTCGCCGAGTCGACGATCGCAGACCGGCTGGCCTGAGATCAGTTGGCCGGGCCGGGCAGCGTCGGCTCGCCGGGCGCCGGGGCCGCCGGCGCCGGGGGCGGTGCCTCGCCCGCCGGCGGTGCACCCGCGCCGGGCTGCTGCGCCTCGGACAACACGAACGGCACGGGGGCCGATCGCAGGTTGCCCAGCTGGACGACCAGGTTGTAGGTGCCCGGCCCGATCGCCTGACGCGGCAGCGGGCAGTTGGGCGCCGAGCCCATGCCGGTCCAGGTGACCTCGGTGGTCACCTGCTCGCCGGGCTTGAAGCCGCGGACCAGGGTCTCGTTCGACGGGGCGCAGTCCAGGTTGGACCACAGCCGGTTGTTGTCCAGTGAGTAGACGTACGCGGCCAGCACGGCGGCACCGACGTCACGCTTGCACTCGACGAGGCCGATGTTGGTGACCACCATCGTGAACTTCGGCTGGTCGCCGATCACGTAGGTCGGCTGGTTGGTGATGCCCTTGGCGGCCAGTGTGCTGTCCGGGCAGTCGTCGCCCGCCTTGAGCACCGGCGGCGGCGTGACCGCGGTGGTCGGGGTGGGCGTCGGGGCCGGAGCCGCGTTCGGCGGCGGCGCGATCGGACTCTTCACCCCGGGTGTTTCGCCCGGAAGCGGCGTCGCGGACGTCGACGTCTTCGCGGTGGGCTGAGCATCCTTGGAATCGCCCGTGCTGTTGCTGAAGACGACGACCCCGATGATCACAACCAGGAGCAGGACGACTGCGGCGACACCGATCGCCAGCATCCGACGACGGAAATAGATCTGGGATGGCAGCGGGCCATGCGGTTCTAGATCCGGCACATTGTCACGGTAAGGGCACAAAACGCGGTGGGCTCTGACCTGGTCCGGCGTGTCGTCTGTGAACTGGGGTGGTATTCGCCACCCCAGTTCCGCCGACTATTCGCCGATATCGCCGACGTGGTCGCGCTTGGTGATCCGACCCTCGGCCAAGTGATAGGTGGCGCCGACGATGGCGACCTTGCCCGACGCCAGACGCTCGGCGATGATGTTCGACCGCCCGCTCAGCAGGCGCACCGTCTCGTTGACGTGCTTGGCCTCGAGCTCGTCGACCTCGGAGAGTCCTTCGCGGCGGCCGACGAGGATCGACGGCGTCACGCGCTCGACGATGTCCCGCACAAACCCGCCCGGCACCGCGCCGTCGTCGAGAGCCGTGATGGTGGCCTTGACCGCACCGCAGCTGTCGTGGCCGAGCACGACGATCAGCGGCACTTCCAGAACGGCCACGGCGTACTCGATCGAGCCGATCACCGCGGAGTCGAGGACGTGACCGGCGGTACGCACGACGAACATGTCGCCGAGACCCTGGTCGAAGATGATCTCGGCGGCGACGCGGCTGTCCGCGCAACCGAAGAGGACGGCCGTCGGCTTCTGCCCGCCGGCCAGTTCGGCACGGCGCTCGATGCTCTGGCTGGGGTGCAGCGACTCACCGGCAACGAATCGCTCGTTACCCTCTCTCAGTGCTTTCCACGCGCTTATCGGGTTCGAGTTGGGCATGCCGCCCATTGTGCCCTGCACGCATAGCGGACGCGCAATGAGTTCAGGGCAAATTCTCATACCCGCCGACGAGCTCCTGGGCTGGTACCGCACGGCGCAGCGCGACTTGCCGTGGCGGGCCCCGGATGTCACCGCATGGCAAATTCTGGTCAGCGAGTTCATGCTGCAGCAGACCCCGGTGTCGCGGGTCGAACCGATCTGGCGGGACTGGATCGCCCGCTGGCCCACGCCGTCCGCGACCGCGGCGGCCGGGGCCGCTGACGTGCTGCGCGCGTGGGGCAAGCTGGGCTATCCGCGGCGCGCCAAGCGGTTGCACGAATGCGCCGAGGTCATCGCCACCGAACACGGCGACGAGGTACCCCGCGACGTCGAGACGCTGCTGACACTGCCGGGCGTCGGCGCCTACACCGCGCGGGCCGTCGCCTGCTTCGCGTATCAGCAGGACGTCCCCGTGGTCGACACCAACGTGCGCCGCGTGGTGGCACGCGCGGTTCGCGGTGTGGCCGACACGCCCGCACGCTCGCGTGACCTCGACGACGTCGCCGCGCTCCTGCCCGAAGATGGCACGGCACATGTGTTTTCGGCCGCGTTGATGGAACTGGGCGCCATCGTCTGCACCGCCCGCACACCGAAATGCGGCGTCTGCCCGTTGACCGTCTGCGCGTGGCGCAGCGCCGGCCATCCGGAGCTGGACGCGCCGACGCGTCCCGTGCAGAAATACGCCGGGACCGATCGCCAGGTCCGGGGTCGGCTGCTGGATGTGTTGCGCGGCAGCGCAACTCCGGTGACGCGGGCGCAGTTGGATGTGGCGTGGCTCACCGATACCGCGCAGCGCGACCGAGCCCTGGACTCACTGCTGGTCGACGGCCTGGTCGAGCAGACCGCCGATGACCGGTACGCACTCGCGGGTGAGGGCGAGCGCTAAAAACCCCGTTTCAATGAGAACGGCATGAAACCGCCTGCTTTCCAATGAGAACGGCATGAGTCAGTACCACATGCGGTGATGCTCCGATAGAACGGAAGCATGACCGCATACCGAATTTCAGGTGAACAGAAAGCAAACAACAATCGACGCGGCCTCGTCATCGTCGGAGCCGCCGCAGCCGCAATCGCTGCCGCGGCACTCGCCCCGGCCACGGCCTCCGCGCTGCCGACCGGCGGCGGCTCGGCCGTCGACACCATCAACGAGCTGCAGTCCCGCGGCTATCACGTCCAGGTCAACACCAGCACTTCCGGCCCGCTGTCGGCGTGCTCGGTGACCGATGTGCACGGGCTGACCGGCTCCAACATCGACGGCCGGGGCCAGCGCATCAACTCCGGTCAGTTCGACACCGTGTACGTCAACGTGCAGTGCCGGCCGCAGGGCTAGTCAACGCGCTTGCGGCGCAACCAGATTGGGACAGGCGAAGCGCCGCCGGTAGTCGGACGGGTTGACGCCGACGACGCGCCGGAAATGGTGCCGCAGCAAGGTTGCGGTACCGAATCCGGCCTTGTCCGCCACCCGGTCGACATCGAGATCCGTCTCCTCCAGTAGCCGACGGGCGTACAGCACGCGCTGATCGGTGACCCATTGCATGGGCGTCCGGCCGGTCTCCTCGACGAACCGCCGCGCGAACGTGCGCCCCGACATGCTCGCCCGTTTGGCCAGGCTCGCCACCGTGTGCGGCTGCCGCAGGTTGGTCAGAATCCAATCCAGATGCGGCGCAAAGCCTTCCGAGCACCGGACCGGGATCGGCTGCTCGATGAACTGCCGCTGTCCGCCGTCGCGCTGCGGTGGCACCACCATGCGGCGCGCGATCTTGTTGGTGATCTCGCTACCCATCTCGCGGCGCACCAGATGTAGGCAGGCATCGATGCCGGCAGCGGTTCCCGCGCTGGTGATCAGATTTCCGTCGTCGACGAACAGCACGTCACGGTCGACGCGGGCGGTGGGAAACATGCGAGCCAGCTTGTCCGCATGCATCCAGTGCGTGGTGCACGCCCGGCCGTCGAGCAGCCCCGCGGCGCCGGCGACGAACACCCCTGAGCAGATGGTCAGGATCATCGAACCGGAGTCCGCGGCATTGCGGATGGCATCCAGCGCCGCCTGCGGATAGACCGGACCTGCCACGGCCGGAATGGCGACCAGGTCGGCCCCCAGCAGCTGGTCGATGCCGTGGTCGGGGGTCAAAGAGGCGCCGACCGACGTCCGTACGGGCTGCCCGGCCACCGGCCCGCAGACCTTGAAATCGAAGTTCGGCACACCGTCGGCTGACCGGTCGATGCCGAAGACCTCGCACACCACGCCGAATTCGAACGGCGCCACTCCGTCCATCACCAGGACCGAGACACTGTTGATCATGGCAGTATTTTATCGATTGCCGTCCGAACTGCCACTGTTTATTCGGTTGCCCCGGATTCGAGAATTATCGGCATGAACACCATCCTGACTCTCGTCGCGATGGTCGCGATCATGGTCGCCCCCTTCGCACTCGGCGCCCTGTTGAGCGCCATCACCCGAAATCCCGGTGCGCGCAACGGTTTCGGCAACGTCAACTGGACCGACGTGGGAGACTCCCGCGACCTTGACCGCGTCGCGCACGACCTCGCCGCGGCACGTTCCCGATTCGAGTAAT
Organism: Mycobacterium sp. SM3041; assembly: GCF_039668335.1. Classification (NCBI taxonomy): domain Bacteria; kingdom Bacillati; phylum Actinomycetota; class Actinomycetes; order Mycobacteriales; family Mycobacteriaceae; genus Mycobacterium; species Mycobacterium sp. SM3041. The sequence continues at coordinate 6,703 of NZ_JAYXBQ010000027.1, forward strand.
CAGACGGACGCGAGGAAATCCTCGACCGCGCGGCGGTAGACCTCGGGTGCGTCGTCGTGCACGAGGTGGCCGGCGCCGGGAACTTCCACATACGTTGTCCGGTGCCCGATCTCGGCCATCTTGCGCATCTGCCCCGGCGGCGCGACCCCGTTGCCGGCCTCGATGAGGAGTGTCGGCGCCCGTACTGCCGTCCACTGCTGCCAGTAATCCCGGGTGCCCCACTCGGCGGCGATCGCCACCCAGTGCGCCGCCTCGCCATGCAGCCGCCAACCGGTCTCGGTGCGATCGAAAGCGTCCAGGAAGTACTGGCCGGCGACCGGGCCGAAGAGATCCAAAACCTGTTGCGCCGAATCGAATTCGACCGGAATCGAATGTGTCCAGGGATCCCAGGCACCGATGGTGAAGCCGACGAAATCCGCTGCCATGTCCTCGACCACCAGCGCGGTGACCAGTTCCGGATGCTCGGCGGCCACACACCAGCTGTGCAGCCCACCCATCGAGTGCCCGATCAACCGCGCCGGGCGCCCCAGCGAACCGACCGCGTCGGCCAGGTCAGCGACGAACCGTTCGGTGCTGATCGGCTCGGAATCGTGGACGCCGCGCCCGCGGTGCCACGGGGCGTCGTACGTGTAGACCTCGCCCAATTCCGTCAACCACGGCAACTGCCGGTCCCACGTCGTCCCGCGGCCCATCAATCCGTGCACCAGCACAATCGGCTCGCCGGTGCCGCCCCGGGCGGTGAGCAGGTCGGTCGTCATGGCCCCATCCTGCCTGTCGACTAGCGCGGTAACCTGAACCACATGCCTGTGGTGAAGATCAATGCGATCGAAGTTCCGCCCAACGCCGGCCCGGAATTGGAGAAGCGGTTCGCGAACCGTGCTCACGCAGTGGACGGCCAGCCCGGCTTCCTCGGGTTCCAGCTGCTCCGCCCGGTCAAGGGCGAGAACCGCTACTTCGTGGTGACACAGTGGGAGTCCGACGAGGCGTTCCAGGCGTGGGCCACGGGCCCGGCCGTCGAGGCCCACGCCGGGCAGCGGGCGAATCCCGTCGCCACCGGAGCATCACTTCTCGAATTCGAGGTTGTGTTGGACGTTGCTGGTTCCGGCCAGCAGGCATAAGACCCGGGCTGCGCTCGCCACGGCCGGCGCAGTCATCGTCGTCTTAGGCGGCTGTAGCAGCACGCCCGCAGCCGTCGCGCCGCCATCGAGCGCTGCCTACGGCGCGCTGATCGACATGAGCACCCCGCAGGGCATGCGGTCCAGGCAGACGATGGACATGCTCAACTCGGACTGGTCCATCGAGCCGGCCGGGGTGAAGACGCTCGCCGCACCTGACCAGGTCGACGACATCACCTACCGGATGAAGTGGATCTGGTGGGACCGCCCGTTCAAGCTCACCGGCATCGACATCGGCGCGGGACAGTCGACGCTGCACGTCACCAACTCCTACGGCGTGAACCAGGACATCCAGCTGCACGTCGACGGCAAGGGCACCGTCGACCGCATGGAGGTCTCGCTGCGTCCGCCGCCCGTCAAGTCCTGGGCGGACGTCGACGCGGCGATCGCGAAGTCCGGCGCGCACTACTCGTATCAGGTCGCCAAGGTCGTCGACGGCAAGTGCGTCAAGGTCGCCGGCACCAACGTCGACGAGCCGATGCCGCTGGCGTCGATCATGAAAATCTATGTGCTGCTTGCCGTTGCGCGGGCCGTGTCGGCCGGCACCCTCAGCTGGGACGACAAGGTCACCGTCACCGCCGAAGGCAAGAAGCTCGGTTCGGCCGGCATGGACAACCTGGCGCCGGGTACCCAGGTGACGGTGCACGAGGCGGCCCAGCAGATGATCTCGGTCAGCGACAACATGGCCACCGACATGCTGATCAACAAGGTAGGCCCGGCCGCGGTCGACGAGGCACTCGTGGTCGCCGGGCACCACGACCCGGCGAGTCTGACGCCGTACCCGACCATGCACGAGCTGTTCTCGATCGGCTGGGGCAAGCCCGATGTGCGTGACCAGTGGAAGAACGGCGACAAGGCGCAGCGCACGGCGCTGTTGCAGCAGGTGAGTTCACGGCCGTACGAGCCCGACCCGTACCGCACCCGGACGCCGGCATCCAGCATCGGGGCCGAGTGGTACGGCAGCGCCGCCGACATCTGCCGCGAGCACGTCGCGGTGCAGGCCGCCGCTGTCGGGCCCGCCGCGCCGGTCCGGGACATCATGTCGAAGGTCGCCGGCATCGACCTGGACCGCGCCAAGTGGCCGTACCTCGGCTCAAAGGGCGGCAACCTGCCGGGCGACCTCGGTTTCAGCTGGTACGCCGTCGACCACACCGGCCAGCCGTGGGTGGTGAACTTCCAGCTGACCTGGCCGACGTTCAAGGGTCAGACGGCGGCGCAGTGGCTGCTGAGCATCATCAAGCAGGCGTTCGATCTGATCCCGGTGCGGTGAGCACGCAGTCGCCGCAGCACGCCGCCCTGTCGCCGGCCAGCTGGTAGATCAGGCAGCAGCTGTTTCGGCGAAATGCCGGCCCCGAGCGCAGCACTCCCCCGTCGACTCGGGGGTCCGCGAGCACCGCGTCGGCCGCTTGTCGCGCCTGCTCCGCCAAGTCGGGCCGGGCCCTGCCGATCTGCTGGGCCGCACTGTTGGCGGCCGAACCGACGTTGCCCCACAACACTTTCGGGCTGACGCCGAATCGCCCGAACGTGTTCGTGAGCACTTCCACTGCGGGCGCGCCGCCGGCCGGCCGCGCGGAGACCGCCAGCGGATAGGGACCACCCAGCTGGTCCTGCCAGGCCAGGTCGGCCAATGACCACGACGCCGGCTCCCCGAGAGCGGCGGTGCCGATCATCGGTGCGATCAGCCGCGCCACCAGCCCCAGGTGCGCGACGGACGCGGCAACGCGAATCTCGGGCTCGCCGTTGCCCATCAGCGCCGACCTGACCTTGTGCACGCGCGCGGTCAGCGCGTCCGGATCATCGACGAGCTCGGCCATCGGCCGCCACGGCGGCGACGGCGAATCCTGTTGCCGCACAATGGCGAAGAACGGGCCGAACCCGGCCAGGTCGTCAGTCACCGGCGGGCTGTTGAACCAGCCGGCGCGCGGCCTCCGCGACGGCAGCGCGCCGGACGGCGGCGGATTCCGGCGACAGCGGCTGATCGACGATGCGGTCGATACCGAATCCGCCCGCGGCGAGCGCATAGGTCATGTCGTTGAGCAGCACCAGCAGATCCATCGGCCGCCACGACGCGTCGATGATCCCGCTCCGCTGGGCCTCGGCGATCCGGTCCAGCTTGGACTGGAAGATGCGGCGCAGCACGTGGTCACCGAACATCCCGTCGGCGGCCTCCAACTCGATCCAGCGCTGCAGCCGGGCCCCGACCGGGTCGGCCACCATGTAATCGAAGAGCGCGACGGCGTACGCCGGCACATCGTCGGGTTTGAAGATCGCGTCGTACGGCGCGTCCTGAATCCACTGCTCGACGACCGCCTCGAAGAGGTTCTGCTTGCTCTGGAAGTAGCTGTACAGCCGCTCCTTGCTGGCATTGGCTTCGGCGGCAATGCGATTCAGCCGGGCACCGGCAAATCCGAGGGCGGAGAACTCCGCTTTGGCGGCAGCCATGATGCGCTCGCGTGTCGCATGTCCGGCTGCTCTCATAGCATCCGCCAGGGTAACAGCCAGCTACCTCACTGGTCGCGTTCGAGGAGGAAGTAGAACAGCTTGTCGTCGGTGCGCTGCCGCTTGCCGTTCATGATGCCCATGAGGGTGTCGCTGTCGACCCGCTTGAAGTGGTCGAACACCGGCTGCCCGTCGTAGACCATGGTCCCGGTCACCTCGCCGCGAAACTCGATGTCCCACAACGACGCGCCGCCCCGGCTGAGGTCCCTGTTCGAAAACAGTTGCCCCGCTTCGTCGTAGCAGACGATGGGCTCGACGTCGTTGATCGATTTGAAGATCTTGCCGTACCACCGGACCGCCTGCAGCTGGCCGTTCATCTTGTGACCGGTGTCGAACTCGTCGCCTTTCCAGTTGCCGACCATGTCGACGGCGCGGACCGGCTCCAGCGAGGCCCAGATTTCGTCCAACTCGGCGGGATCGACATGAGCCTGGCCCCGCAGTTCAGTGAAACGAGCGCGGGCGGTATCGACGTCCACAGGGACCTCCCAAGTCAATTGGTTCGGAAACTGACCATAATCCCGAACCAACTGGTTCGGCAAGTCTGAATATTGACGTGCCCAGATATTAATTCAGGTGTGCCCGCCCGAGGACGAGTAGGGCAAATCGGTGCTGCTGTGCCGGTCGACCTGGACGGGACGACCGATGTAGGGAAAGGCCCGCTGCGGACACGCCGGGCGGTCGCAAATCTTGCAGCCCGCACCGATCGGAATCGCGGCCTCGGGGTCGGCCAGGTCGATGCCGGCCGAATAGATCAACTTGTCGGCGTGCGCCAGGTCGCAACCGAGTCCGATGGCGAAACGCTTCCGCGGCCCCCGGAACCGGCTCGGGGCCGACGTCGTCGTGCGTGCGATCCAGAAATACGACCGCCCGTCGGGCATCTGCGCCACCTGGGTGATGAACTCCCCGGGTCTCGCGAAGGCCTGGTGCACCACCCACAGCGGGCAGTTGCCACCCACCCGGGAGAAATGAAAGGCAGTGGCGGACTGACGTTTCGAGATGTTGCCCGCGCTGTCGGTGCGCACGAAGATGAAGGGCACACCCCTGGCTTCGGGGCGCTGCAGCGTCGAGAGCCGATGGCATACGGTCTCGAATCCGACCTCGAACCGGCGCGCCAACTGGTCGATGTCATACCGCAGTTCCTCGGCCGCCGCCAGGAACAGCCGGTACGGCATCAACAGCGCGCCGGCGAAGTAGTTCGCCAACCCGATCTGCGCGACTTCCCTTGCCTCGGCGCTCAGTTGGTCGTCGGCGGCCACCAGCGCCGCGATCAGGTCGGCATACATCAACAGCGCCAGCTGGGTGGCCAGCTGGAATGCGCGCTGCCCCGGGTGCAGCCACCGGGCCACGTAGAGAACGCCGACGTCCTCGCGGTACAAGCGTTTGACATTGGGCCCCAACACCTCCCCGTCGTCGATGACCACACTGATGCCGAGCTCTGCGGTCAGCAAGTCGGCCAGTTGGGCATCCAAACCGCCGAGCCGCATAGCGAACCGGCCGAACAACGATTCGGCCGCGGCGTCCAGTTCACCGACGTGGTTCTTCCGGTCGTAGAAGAAGTCCCGGACTTCTTCGAACGGCATCGGCTGCGGCAACGGCGCCGACGCGTCGACGGTGGCGCGGGTGTGCATGGCGTCGAGTTCGGTTGTGGCATCGAACAATCGGCGGTTCATGCTGACCAGCATCTGACCGACCGCCGGCATTCTCGCCACCAGTTCCTCGATCTGGCCGGCCGTCGCCGAGGTGTCGGCGAGGATCTCGCGCAGGTCGGAAACCAGCCGCGCGTCCGATTCGGGCGCGAAGTAGTTGGTCGGCAGATCGAAGCGCTCCGCCAAGGTGAGCAGCACCGGTACCGTCACCGGGCGCTGGTCGTTCTCCAGCTGGTTGACGTAGCTCGTCGACAAACCCAGGACGCGCGCCAGCGCGACCTGCGTCAGGCCCTGTTCCTCGCGCAGCCGTCGCAGACGGGCGCCCACGAATGTCTTTGCCACTGCCGCGAGCCTAACCCCCGCGGCTTACACAAAGTTCGCAAACTACAACCACCAAGGACGCAAAATTACGCAAATACAGGGTCTTTCCGGCTCGCGATCAGCTGCGTAGCGTGCGAATCATGCAGACACACGAGGTACGCACCCGACGCAGCGCGGAGGAATTCCCCCGCTCGGAACACCTGGCGTGGAAGATCGCGGAGGTGGCCGCCGATCCGGTCGACGTGACGCCCGAAGTCGAGGCGATGGTCGTCAACCGGATCATCGACAACGCCGCGGTCTCGGCCGCATCGGTGATCCGGCGTCCCGTCACCGTCGCCCGGACCCAGGCACAGGCGCACCGCACGCCGCGCGGTGCCACGGTATTCGGCATCGACGGCACCTACTCGCCCGAGTGGGCCGCCTGGGCCAACGGGGTGGCCGTCCGCGAACTCGACTTCCACGACACCTTCCTGGCCGCCGAGTACTCGCACCCGGGGGACAACATCCCGGCCCTGGTCGCGGTGGCCCAGCAGCTCGACGTCCGCGGCGCCGACCTGATCCGCGGCATCGCCACCGCATACGAGGTGCAGATGGACCTGGTCCGCGGAATCTGCCTGCACGAACACAAGATCGACCACGTCGCGCACCTCGGCCCGTCCGTCGCCGCCGGCCTCGGCACCATGCTCCGGCTGGACCCCGAGACCATCTATGCCGCGGTCGGCCAGGCGCTGCACCTCACCACCGCCACCCGCCAGTCCCGCAAGGGTCTGATCTCCAGCTGGAAGGCCTACGCCCCAGCGCTGGCCGGCAAGGTCGCGATCGAGGCCGTGGACCGTGCCATGCGCGGTGAAGGCTCCCCCGCCCCCATCTGGGAAGGCGAGGACGGCGTCATCGCCTGGCTGTTGTCCGGGCCCGAGCACACCTATCGGGTGCCGCTGCCCGGCCCCGGTGAACCCAAGCTGGCCATCCTGGACAGCTACACCAAGGAACACAGCGCCGAGTACCAGAGCCAGGCCCCCATCGACCTGGCGCGCCGGATGCGTTCGCGGATCGGCGATGTCGACCAGATCGCCACCATCGTGCTGCACACCAGTCACCACACGCACGTCGTGATCGGCACCGGCTCGAACGATCCGCAAAAGTTCGACCCGGATGCAACACGGGAAACCCTGGATCACTCGGTGATGTACATCTTCGCGGTCGCACTGCAGGACGGTGAGTGGCACCACGAACGGTCGTACGCGCCCGAGCGCGCCCGCCGGCCGGACACCATCGAGCTGTGGCACAAGATCTCGACCGTCGAGGACCCGGAGTGGACCCGCCGCTACCACTCGAATGACCCGGCGGAGAAGGCGTTCGGCGCCCGGGCCGTGGTGACGCTCAAGAGCGGCGAGGTGATCGTCGACGAGCTGGCCGTGGCCGACGCGCACCCGCTCGGCGCGCGTCCGTTCGGGCGTGAGCAGTACCGCGACAAGTTCACCACGCTCGCCGAAGGCGTCGTCGCCCCTGCCGAGCAGGACCGGTTCCTGGCCGTGGTCGACGGCCTTGCGGCCATGAAGCCGGGCAGCCTCGGCGCCCTCAACGTGCGCGTCGACCAGGTCGTGCTGGACAAGGCGCCCACGATCCCGTCGGGGATTTTCCGATGAGCGCCGGCCTGCTCGGCTCGCGGGTCTCGGCCGCCGACAAGCGGGTGGCGTTGCGGACGGCACTGAATTCCGGCCGGCTGCAACGCTATCCGGGCGCATTCTCGCCACTGGTGGCGAAGCTGGTGTCAGAGATCGGCTTCGAGGGGGTCTACGTCTCGGGCGCGGTGCTGTCGGCCGACCTGGGCCTGCCCGATATCGGGCTGACCACCTTGACCGAGGTGGCCGCCCGCAGCGCCCAGATCGCCGCGGCCACCGACCTGCCCACCCTGGTGGACGCCGACACCGGCTTCGGCGAGCCGATGAGCGCCGCACGCACCATCACGATCCTGGAGGATGCCGGGCTGGCCGGCTGCCATCTGGAGGACCAGGTGAACCCCAAGCGCTGTGGCCACCTCGACGGTAAGGCAGTCGTGCCGGCCACCGAGATGATCAAGCGACTGCGTGCCGCGGTCGCCGCTCGCCGGGACCCCAACTTCGTCATCTGTGCGCGCACTGATGCCGCCGGAATCGAGGGCATCGCCGCGGCCATCGACCGGGCCAAGGCCTACGCCGATGCCGGCGCCGACCTGATCTTCACCGAAGCACTGTCCACCCCAAGGGAATTCGAGCAGTTCCGGGCAGCGGTCGACACTCCCCTGCTGGCCAACATGACCGAGTTCGGCAAGTCGGAACTCGTGACGGCCCAGCGGTTGTCAGACATCGGCTACAACCTGGTGATCTACCCGGTCACCACGCTGCGTCTGGCGATGCACGCGGTCGAGATGGGCCTGCGCGAAATCCACACCGCCGGAACCCAGGCCGGCCTGCTCGGCCAGATGCAACACCGCAGCCGGCTGTACGAGTTGCTGCGCTATGCCGAATACAACCAATTCGATTCCGACATCTTCAATTTCACCCTCCAGGACGTGAAATCATGACCACTCAACCGCCCCACATCCACAAGGGTCTGGCCGGTGTCGTCGTCGACACCACCGCCATCTCCAAAGTCGTGCCCGAGACCAACAGCCTGACCTACCGGGGTTATCCCGTGCAGGATCTGGCGACGCACTGCACGTTCGAGCAGGTGGCCTACCTGCTGTGGCACGGCGAGCTGCCGACCGAACACGAACTCGCGATGTTCTGCCAGCGCGAGCGGGCGTCCCGGCGGATCGACCGGTCGATGTACTCGCTGCTGGCCAAGCTGCCCGAGAGCTGCCATCCGATGGACGTGGTGCGCACGGCGATCAGCTATCTCGGCGCCGAGGATCCGGAAGAGGACGACAGCACCGTTCCGGCCAACTACGCCAAGTCACTGCGCATGTTCGCCGTCCTGCCGACAATCGTCGCCGCCGATATCCGCCGACGGCAAGGACTTTCGCCCATCCAGCCGCACAGTCAGCTGGGATACGCCGAGAACTTCCTGAACATGTGCTTCGGATCGGTCCCCGAACCGGCGATCGTCGACGCGTTCTCCCAGTCCATGGTGCTGTATGCCGAGCACAGCTTCAACGCGTCCACGTTCGCTGCCCGGGTGGTGACCTCCACGCAGTCGGACATCTACAGCGCGGTAACCGCCGCCATCGGCGCCCTCAAAGGCTCGCTGCACGGCGGCGCCAACGAGGCCGTCATGCACGACATGCTGGAGATCGGCTCGGCCGCGAACGCCCCTAAGTGGTTGCACGGCAAGTTGTCTCGCAAAGAGAAGGTGATGGGCTTCGGACACCGCGTCTACAAGAACGGTGACTCTCGGGTGCCGACGATGAAGACGGCGCTCGACCGGGTGGTGGCAGCCCGCGGCGGCCAGCGGTGGCTGGACATCTACACCGTGCTGGAGCGCGAGATGTTCACCGCCACCAGGATCAAGCCGAACCTCGACTTCCCCACCGGGCCGGCCTACTACCTCATGGGCTTCGACATCCCAGTCTTCACACCGCTTTTCGTGATGGCCCGCATCGTGGGCTGGACCGCGCACATCATGGAACAAGCGGCGTCCAACGCGCTGATCCGTCCCCTGAGTGAATACTCGGGCCAACCACAACGTTCCATTGCCTGAGCGCGCCATCACCAAAGTCCTCGTCGCCAACCGGGGTGAGATCGCGATCCGGGCCTTCCGGGCGGCCTATGAGCTGGGTATCGCGACGGTGGCGGTATACGCCCACGAGGACCGGAACTCCCCACACCGATTGAAGGCCGACGAGTCCTACCAGATCGGCGAGCCTGGCCATCCCGTTCGGGCTTATCTGTCTGTGCCCGACATCATCCGGGTGGCCCAGCTGTCCGGCGCCGACGCGGTGTACCCGGGATACGGATTCCTCTCGGAGAACCCCCAACTCGCGGCAGCGTGCGCCGCGGCCGGCATCACGTTCGTCGGCCCGAGTGCCGGCGTCCTGGAGTTGACCGGTAACAAGGCCAGCGCCATCGCCGCGGCCCGAACCGCCGGCCTGCCGGCGCTCGCATCGTCGGCTCCGTCTGCGTCAGTCAGCGAATTGCTCACGGCCGCAGCCGGTATGGAGTTTCCCCTGTTCGTCAAGGCCGTCTCGGGTGGTGGCGGACGTGGCATGCGGCGGGTGACCGAGCCGGCCGCGCTGGCCGAGGCCATCGCGGCGGCGTCGCGCGAAGCGGAGTCTGCTTTCGGTGACCCGAACGTCTACCTCGAGCAGGCGGTCCTCAACCCCCGCCACATCGAGGTGCAGATACTGGCCGACGGAACCGGCGAGGTGATCCACCTCTTCGAACGGGACTGCAGTGTGCAACGCCGGCACCAGAAGGTGGTCGAGCTGGCCCCCGCCCCGAACCTCACCGACGAACTGCGGAACCGGATCTGTTCTGATGCGGTGACATTCGCGCGCCAGATCGGTTACTTCTGCGCCGGAACCGTCGAGTTCCTGCTCGACGAGCGCGGGCACCATGTGTTCATCGAATGCAATCCGCGCATTCAGGTCGAGCACACGGTGACCGAGGAGATCACCGACGTCGACCTGGTCACCGCCCAGTTGCGGATCGCGGCCGGCCGGTCGTTGGCCGAGCTCGGGCTGAGCCAGGATCGCGTCAGAATCCGTGGCGCCGCCATGCAGTGCCGCATCACCACCGAAGATCCCGCCAACGGTTTCCGTCCCGACACCGGCCGGATCACCGCCTACCGTTCTCCCGGCGGTGCCGGCGTCCGGTTGGACGGCGGCACCAACGTCGGTGCGGAGATCAGCGCCCACTTCGACTCGATGCTGGTCAAACTCACCTGCCGCGGCCACGACTTCGCGACGGCGGTCAGGAGGGCCCGACGCGCCCTCGCGGAGTTCCGCATCCGCGGGGTGTCGACGAACATCCCCTTCCTGCAAGCGGTTCTCGATGATCCGGACTTCGCCGCAGGCAAGGTTTCGACATCGTTCATCGACGAGCGTGCGCAACTGCTGACGGCCCACACCCCAGGGGACCGCGGCACCCGCATCCTCAACTACCTCGCGGATGTCACGGTGAACCAACCGCATGGCGGTCGTCCGTCGGCTGTGTATCCACGAGACAAGCTGCCGAAGATCGATCTCGACGGTCCGGCACCGGCGGGCAGCAAGCAGCTGCTGACCGAGCTCGGCCCAGAGCGCTTTGCGGCCGCCCTGCTGGAGTCGCCGCGGCTGTGGGTCACCGACACCACGTTCCGCGACGCCCATCAGTCGCTACTCGCAACGCGAGTGCGTACCTCGGGCCTGGTCAAGGTGGCCCCGTACGTGGCCCGCATGACGCCGCAGCTGCTGTCGGTCGAGTGCTGGGGCGGCGCGACCTACGACGTGGCGCTTCGGTTCCTGAAAGAGGACCCGTGGGAGCGGCTGGCCGCGCTGCGGGAGGCGATGCCCAACATCTGCCTCCAGATGCTGTTGCGCGGCCGGAACACCGTGGGTTACACACCCTATCCGACATCGGTCACGTCGGCGTTCGTACAGGAGGCCACCGCCACCGGCATCGACATCTTCCGGATCTTCGACGCGCTGAACAACGTGGAGTCGATGCGGCCGGCGATCGATGCAGTGCGCGAAACCGGTTCCGCGGTGGCCGAAGTCGCGATGTCCTACACCGGCAACCTCTCCGACCCCGCGGAGACGCTGTACACGCTCGACTACTGGCTGAAGCTGGCCGAGCAGATCGTCGATGCCGGTGCCCACGTGCTGGCAATCAAGGACATGGCCGGTCTGCTGCGACCACCCGCGGCGGCAAAACTCGTGTCGGCGTTGCGATCCCGTTTCGACCTGCCTGTACACGTCCACACCCACGACACCCCAGGTGGACAGCTGGCCACGTACGTCGCGGCCTGGCAGGCCGGTGCCTCTGCAGTCGACGGGGCGGCGGCACCGCTGGCCGGCACCACCAGCCAGCCTGCGCTGTCGTCGATCGTTGCGGCAGCCGCGCACACCGCGCACGACACCGGTCTGTCGTTGGCAAACGTCTGTGAGCTGGAACCGTATTGGGAGGCGTTGCGCCGCGTCTACGCGCCGTTCGAGGCGGGCCTGCCCGCACCGACCGGCCGCGTGTACACCCACGAGATCCCGGGCGGGCAGCTCAGCAATCTGCGTACCCAGGCCGCCGCCCTCGGGCTGGGCGGCCGGTTCGAGGACATCGAAAACGCCTATGCCGGAGCAGATCACGCTCTCGGCAGGCTGGTGAAGGTGACGCCGTCGAGCAAGGTGGTAGGTGATCTTGCGCTGGCGCTCGTCGGCGCCGGGATGAGCGCCGGGGAGTTCGCCGCCGACCCGCACCGCTGCGACATCCCGGATTCGGTGATCGGCTTCCTCCGCGGCGAGCTCGGCGACCCGCCCGGCGGCTGGCCGGAACCCTTGCGCAGCAAGGCCCTTCGCGGAAGGTCCGACACCAGGCCGACGGCAACCCTCACCGTCGAGGACTACGCCGAACTGGCGGAACCCGGTCTTACCCGCCGAGCGGCCCTGAATCGGCTGCTCTTCCCCGGTCCGACCCGCGAATTCCGCACGCATCGAGAACAATTCGGCGACACCTCCCGCCTGAGCGCCAACCAGTTCTTCTACGGGCTGCGCCGCGGCGAAGAGCACCGCGTCGAGTTGGAGAAGGGCGTCGAGCTGCTCATCGGTCTCGAGGCCATCTCCGAGCCCGATGACCGCGGCATGCGGACGGTGCTGTGCCTGTTGAACGGTCAGCTACGCCCGATCCTGGTGCGGGACAGGTCGATCGATAGCGCAGTCCGCGCGGTGGAGAAAGCGGACCGCGGCAACCCGGACCACGTTGCGGCGCCGTTCGCCGGCGTCGTGACGATCGGGGTGACCGTTGGCGAGCGGGTGAGCGCCGGCCAAACGGTCGCCACCATCGAGGCGATGAAGATGGAGGCAGCCATCACGTCGCCGAGAGCCGGTACCGTCACGCGGCTCGCGGTGGCGCCCACGGCCAGTGTCGAAGGCAATGACCTGCTGGTGGTGGTCAGCTGACCGTCGTAGTGTTCACGGCACGACGACGAGCTTGCCGTGCACATGGCCCGTCGTGCTCGCCGAGAGCGCGGCACCGGCTTCGGTCAGCGGGTACGTCTCGCTGATCGAGACGGCAAGACGTTCCTGCGCGACAAGCGTCGCGAGTTCGCGAAGGGCGGCGCCCAGTTCGCTTCCGGACCCACCGGCGTGCACCTGGATGCCGGTGTCGGCCTGGTCGAAGGCGACCAGCGTGAGCACCCGGGCCGGATCGCCGGTGAGCTCGATCGACAACGGAATCTCGCCGCGACCGGAGGCGTCGAGAACGGCGTCGACTCCGTCGGGTGCGGCGGCCCGCACCCTCTCGAGCAGACCATCGCCGTAGGTGACCGGCGTCGCGCCGAGCGAACGCAGGTATTCGTGGTTGGATTCACCCGCCGTGCCAATGACATTGACACCCTGAGCCTTTGCGAGCTGGACGGCAAAAGTACCTACGCCGCCCGCGGCCGCATGGATGAGCAGGGTGTCGCCCGCCTTGACGCCGAGCTTCCCCAGCACCGTGTACGCAGTGCCGCCCGCGCCTGCCAGCGAGCCCGCCACTTCCCAGCTGACGCCCTCAGGCTTACGGACGAGCTCGGCAGCTTCCGCCAGCGCAAGATCCGCGAACGAACCTGTCGTCGACCGGCCCAGAACCTCGTCGCCAACCGCCCACTCGGTCACCTCGGACCCAACGGCGTCGACGACGCCGGCCACGTCGGACCCCACACCGGCGGGCAGCTCGAGCGGCATCAGTTCGCGCATGTATCCGCCGAGGATCTTCCAGTCGATCGGATTGACGCCCGCGGCACGTACCGCGATTCGCACCTGGGTGGGTCCGGGAGCCGGCGGCTCGACATCGACCACTCGCAAAACCTCAGGTGTGCCGTATTCGGCGAACTGCACTACTCGCGACATCGATTCGTCTCCAATCGGTTTCCGGGCACTGGCCCAGCAAGGTCAAGGCTCGGGCAGCCGGTTTTATTTCAGGTGACGCACCGCCGCGTGAACCCGAAAAGAACTGCGCTCCGGAACCTGGCTCAGGTTCCGGAGCGCAGTCATCGGCGAGCTATCCGGCGCGAACCAACAGTGCCGCCTGCACCATGCGCCGCAGCGACTCGGAAACCTCGTCGGTCTTGCGGGTCTTCAGCCCGCAGTCCGGGTTCACCCAGAGCCGTTCTGCCGGAACGGCATCCAGCGCACGGCGCAGCGATGTCGCCATCTCGCCGGTGGTGGGAACCCGGGGCGAGTGAATGTCGTACACACCGGGGCCGACGCTGTTCGAGAACCCGATGCCGTTGAGGTCGTCGAGGACCTCCATGTGTGAGCGTGCCGCCTCGATCGACGTCACGTCGGCATCGAGATCGGCAATGGCGCCGATCACCTCACCGAACTCCGAATAGCACAGGTGCGTGTGAATCTGCGTGGCGTCGCTGACGCCCGACGTCGAGAGTCGGAACGCGTCGACCGCCCACTGCAGGTAGGCCGCCTTGTCGGCATTGCGCAGCGGCAGCAGCTCTCGCAACGCCGGCTCGTCGACCTGGATGATCGCGATGCCGGCGGACTGCAGATCGACGGTCTCGTCCCGGATGGCCAGCGCCACCTGGTTGGCCGAGTCCGCCAGCGGCTGATCGTCGCGAACGAACGACCAGGCCAGGATCGTCACCGGGCCGGTGAGCATGCCCTTGACGGGCTTGTCGGTCAATGTCTGCGCGTAGGTCGCCCACTCGACCGTCATCGGCTGCCGCCTGGTGACGTCGCCGAAGAGGACCGGCGGGCGCACGCAGCGGCTGCCGTACGACTGCACCCAGCCGTTCTTGGTGGTCAAGAAGCCGTCGAGCTGCTCGGCGAAGTACTGCACCATGTCGTTGCGCTCGGGCTCGCCGTGCACCAGCACATCGAGGCCGAGTTCCTCCTGCAACCGGATCACCGTCTCGACTTCGGATTTCATCCGGCCGATGTAATCGGCCTCGTCGATCTCGCCGGCGACGAACGCCGCCCGGGCCTTGCGGATCTCGACGGTCTGCGGGAACGAACCGATCGTCGTGGTCGGCAGTGCCGGCAGATGCAGGCGGGCGTCTTGTGCCGTACGCCGTTCGGCGGCCGGCCCGCGGCTGATGCCACCGGACAGGACCGTGTCGAGCCGGGCTCGGACGGCGGCGTTGTGCAGTCGCGGGTCGTGCCTGCGTGACGCGACCGCCCGGTTCGATGCCTCGAGCTGCGCGGCCACCGAGCCCCGGCCAGTGCGCAGCGCCGTCGCCAGCGTCGCGACCTCGTCGACTTTCTCGGCACCGAACGCCAGCCAGCCACGGAGCGCGTCGTCGAGACCGTCCTCGCGCTCGAGCGAGTACGGGACGTGCAGCGTCGAGCACGACGTGGACACAGCCACCGAACGTGCCGACTCCTGCACTGACTCCAGCCGGAACAGTGCGGCCTCCAGGTCTGTGCGCCAGACGTTGCGGCCGTCGACGACGCCGGCCACCAACAGCTTGCCCGCGAGGCCCGGGATGCCGACTGTCGGTTGGTCACCCCCGGCAACGAAATCGACTGCCATACCGTCGATCTGGGTACGGGCCAGCGCCGGCAGCACGTTCCCCGGTTCGCCGAAGTAGGTCGCGACCAGGATCGCCGGACGATCTGCGGCGCCGGCCAGCACCGCGTAGACGTGCTCGGCCAATTCGGCGGCGTTGGCAGTGCCGTCCAGGATGTCGGTGACCAAGACGGGTTCGTCGATCTGCACCCACTCGGCACCGGCTGCGGCGAGTCGGCCCAGCAGTTCGGCATACAGCGGCACCAGCTCGTCGAGGCGCCCGATGGGCGCCTCGGCGCCGTCGACGGCCTTGCTCAGCGCCAGGAACGTGATCGGTCCGACGATCACCGGCCGGGCCGGAATACCCTGCGCCTGAGCCTCTTTGAGCTCTGCCAGCACCTTGTCGGGATGCAGTGTGAACGTGGTGTCGGGGCCGATCTCCGGGACCAGGTAGTGGTAATTGGTGTCGAACCACTTCGTCATCTCGAGCGGTGCGATGTCCGCCGTCCCGCGAGCCGCCGCGAAATAGCGATCGAGATCATCGGCAATGCCGCCCGCGCGACTCGGCAGGGCGCCGAGCAGTACCGCGGTGTCGAGCATCTGGTCGTAGTAGGAAAACGTATTGACCGGAATGGAATCCAGTCCGGCGGCCGACAACGCGGCGATGGTCTCGCGGCGCAGGCCCGCGGCGATTTCCTCGAGCGCGGCCCGGTCGATCCGGCCCGCCCAATAGCGTTCGACGGCCCGCTTGAGTTCACGGTTCGGACCGATGCGGGGCGCGCCGAGAATGGTTGCGGTGAATGGTGTTGACAACTGACGTCCTTCAAATGCGACGGAAGTGCGCACCGCCCAAGGACATTCATCGAGGACAGCACAAACCGCCCTCGGCGATCAGCCCATTCCACGAGGCGATGCACCGCCGGACGCGGCGCATCCGGCACAGCTGGCAGGTCTTCGGACTCGCGGGCACGCACCCTCGGGTGCACCTAGTGGCCGTCGCTTCCCAGTTCGATACGAACCAGTGCCGATGACGGCGGTCGTTCCTGCTCACCGCTGCGGGACAGTCCCGGATTCTCACCGGGTTCCCTCTCATGGCGATTTTCGCCATTCGATGCCGCAGACGCCGAAGCGCCATTGGCAAACCAGCTGCGCCGTGGAGACTACCCTGTCGGGCCCTGTGCCGGACCCGGGCCGCCGTAACCCAACTGCTGTGCGGTGTAGCGGGCGGCGTCGGTGACCGGAACCGCTTGTACCGCAGTGCCGTACGCGCAGATCTCGGTCCAGACGTCGCCGATCTCGGTGGTGTCGAACCGCATCCCGATGATCGCATTGCCGCCGCGGGCGTGACATTCCTGGAGCAGCCGGCCCATGGCTTCGTTGCGGCTCTCGGCGAGGTTCTTGGTCATGCCCTGCAGCTCGCCGCCGAACATCGCCTTGAAGCCGGCGCCCATCTGCGCGAAGGCGTTCCGGGACCGGACGGTGAGGCCGAACACCTCACCGCAGACCCGCTGAATCTCCCACCCGGGCAGGTCATTCGTCGTGACAACCAGCATGCTGCCGCCTTTCTGTGTCGGTATGCCTCGAACTGTAGTGCGCGGCAACCGCAATCGTCAGAGCGCGGCTGCCACGTCCTGCGCCGGTGCGGCCTTCCTGGTGCCACCGAGGTAGCGCTCGACGAGCCCGCCGAACACCAGCCCGATGACCGTCCAGATCAACGCCTGGTCGATCAGCGAGTACCACCGGAACTTCCACAGCAGGTCGGCGTCGAATCCGGGGTAGATCAGCTGCCCGGGGGCATAGACCTTGCCGTCGACGGTCACCGGCGTCCCGAACGTGTTGGTGATCGGCTGCGGCGTCTCGGTTGCCGCGCGCGCGAAGCCGAACTCGCCGGCGTGCTCGACATTGGCGGCCAGGTCACCCAGCGACGGCAGCGCCGCCAGCAGGCCGCCGTACAGCACGAAGAACCCGAGCACCGCGATACCGACGGCGCGCGCCCAGCCGACCTTCGCGGACAGCTTGCGCGCGGCGAACACCGCGAGGCCCAGCAGAGTCAGCGACCCCCACACCATTCCCAGGTACAGGAAACCGCGGGCCTCCATGGTGAATTCGTGGCCGACAGCGGGTGGGTTCGACGGGTATTTCACGAACGGCAGCAGGTACACACCCAGGAAGCCGAAACCGGCGATGGTCCAGCCCAGCACCTTGGGCCGGACCTGGAACCGGCCGTGCAGCACCAGATACGCGACGGCCACCAGCGCACCCATCGCCACCGAGAACGCGATGATGCCGGTGGCCGCACCGATACCCGACTGGATGGACCGGCTGAACAGTTCCGGTCCGTCCGGCTCGACCGGATGGCCCATGGCCGTGTGCACGGTCGAGAGCACGTTCATGCGGCCGGATTCGTAGTCGATGGCCTTGTCGATGGTGGGCTCGGCAAAGATCCAGGCAAACAGGAACCCCAGAATGCCGGCGACCAGGCCGGCGAGGGCTCCGCGCCCGATGACGCGGATTTCCATGAAAGTCCCTTGCGTCAGTGGCAGGGGAAGCCGAGGAAGTGCCGCGAGTCGTGCACCCACTCGTGGACCACGACGGTCTTGCCGAACATCGACATCATGCCCTCGTCGATGCCGACGAGGTAGTACGCCAGCATGGCCAGGAAGATCGTCACGCCCAGCAGCACTGCCACTCGAGTGGCCGAAAGCGCCTTGGTCGATACGCCCGGCTTGGAAACCGCAATACTCGTCATGGTCAAACCTCCTACGGGGTCACGCGCCCCTACTTTGTTCGGTTCTGCACGACGGCGAAAGATCTGACTCGCCGCAGAGGGCTCACAGTGGCGCAACCGTGCCGGATTCTCACCGGCTTCCATGCACCGTCGTAACGGGATCAAGATACACCGAACCGTTTCCCGTCCGCGCAGATCCGTAGGGACTTCCCTTATATCCGTGGCACCGCCGGGCGCTTAGCGTCGATCTCGACCCCCTGCACAGCGACGGAAAGGCACTGCGATGTTGTTCGCCACCACGGCCAGATTGGTCTGCACAGTCGCCACCGCCGCCACGCTCGCGGTGGCCGGCTGTGGCACCGCCGGCCACAGTTCGAACTCGAGCGCGGGCACGGCCGGAGCGACCGCCGCGGCCGGCAACAGCGGCGCCGGCGACTTCTGCACGCTCGACGCGAAGCTGGTCGCCCGCAAGCTGCGCGACATGAACTCGGCATTCGGCAGCGGTGCGGCAAACCAGAGCCAGATCGTCGACGACCTGCTCAAGGACGCGCCCGTCACGCAGGGTGAACTCATCGCCGCAGCGCCCGCCGAACCGCATCGCTACCTCGAAGACCTCGCCGATCCCAACAAGATGGACGCGATGCTGGACAACATGAAGGCGCTCAACGACTGGGCGCTCAAGAACTGCGATGCGAAGTACCGCCCGCTGTTCGAAGAGCACGGGAAACTCGTCGGCTGACCAAACGGAAAAGCCCCCGACGAATCGGGGGCTTTTCGCGTTGGCTGACTACTCCGAGGCAGTCGCAGCGGCCTCGGCCAGGTCGGCCGATTCCTTGCGACGGCCGGCGAACGTGAACACCGCATCCTCGGTGTTGTTGCTCTCGCCGTCCCAGTTGTCGACGTCCACGGTGACCAGCTGACCGGGGCCGACCTCCTCGAAGAGAATCTTCTCGGAGAGCTGGTCCTCGATCTCGCGCTGGATGGTCCGACGCAGCGGGCGGGCACCCAGGACCGGATCGAAGCCGCGCTTGGCCAGCAGTGCCTTGGCCTTGTCGGTCAGCTCCATCTCCATGTCCTTGGCCTTGAGCTGCTTGGACACCCGGCCGATCATCAGGTCGACCATCTGGATGATCTCGTCCTGCGTCAGCTGGTGGAACACGATGATGTCGTCGATACGGTTCAGGAACTCCGGGCGGAAGTGCTTCTTCAGCTCGTCGTGCACCTTGAGCTTCATCCGCTCGTAGTTGTTCTCGCCGCCACCCTGGGTGAAGCCGAGACCAACCGCCTTGCTGATGTCGCTCGTACCGAGGTTCGAGGTGAAGATCAGCACGGTGTTCTTGAAGTCGACGGTGCGACCCTGACCGTCGGTCAGGCGGCCGTCCTCGAGAACCTGCAGGAGGCTGTTGTAGATCTCCTGGTGGGCCTTCTCGATCTCGTCGAACAGCACCACACTGAACGGCTTGCGGCGCACCTTCTCGGTGAGCTGGCCGCCCTCTTCGTAGCCGACGTAGCCCGGAGGGGCACCGAACAGCCGCGACGCGGTGAAGCGGTCGTGGAACTCACCCATGTCGATCTGGATGAGCGCGTCGTCGTCGCCGAACAGGAACTCGGCCAGCGCCTTCGACAGCTCGGTCTTACCCACACCGGACGGGCCGGCGAAGATGAACGAGCCCGACGGACGCTTCGGGTCCTTCAGGCCGGCGCGGGTACGCCGGATGGCCTTCGAGACCGCCTTGACGGCGTCGACCTGGCCGATGATCCGCTTGTGCAGCTCGTCTTCCATGCGCAGCAGACGCGTGGTCTCGGCCTCGGTCAGCTTGAAGACCGGGATGCCGGTCCAGTTGCCCAGGACCTCGGCGATCTGCTCGTCGTCGACCTCGGCGACCACGTCGAGGTCACCCGAACGCCACTGCTTCTCGCGCTCGGCGCGCTGGGCGACCAGCGTCTTCTCCGAGTCGCGCAGCCGGGCTGCCTTCTCGAAGTCCTGCGCGTCGATGGCCGATTCCTTCTCCCGGCGCGCATCGGCGATCTTCTCGTCGAACTCGCGCAGGTCTGGCGGAGCGGTCATCCGGCGGATGCGCATGCGGGCGCCGGCCTCGTCGATCAGGTCGATGGCCTTGTCCGGCAGGAACCGGTCGTTGATGTAGCGGTCGGCCAGCGTCGCGGCCGCGACCAGCGCACCGTCGGTGATGGAGACGCGGTGGTGCGCCTCGTAGCGGTCCCGCAGACCCTTGAGGATCTCGATGGTGTGCTCGACGGTCGGCTCACCCACCTGCACCGGCTGGAACCGGCGCTCGAGGGCAGCGTCCTTCTCGATGTACTTGCGGTACTCGTCGAGCGTCGTCGCACCGATGGTCTGCAGCTCACCACGGGCCAGCTTCGGCTTCAGGATGCTGGCGGCGTCGATGGCGCCCTCGGCGGCACCCGCACCCACGAGCGTGTGCAGCTCGTCGATGAACAGGATGATGTCGCCGCGGGTGTTGATCTCCTTGAGCACCTTCTTCAGGCGCTCTTCGAAGTCACCGCGGTAGCGGCTGCCGGCGACCAGCGAACCCAGGTCCAGCGTGTAGAGCTGCTTGTCCTTCAGGGTCTCGGGGACCTCGCCGTGCACGATGGCCTGCGCCAGGCCCTCGACGACGGCGGTCTTACCGACACCCGGCTCACCGATCAGCACCGGGTTGTTCTTGGTGCGGCGGCTCAGCACCTGCATGACCCGCTCGATTTCCTTCTCACGGCCGATGACCGGATCGAGCTTGCCCTCGGCGGCGGCGGCGGTCAGGTTGCGACCGAACTGGTCCAGCACGAGCGACGTCGACGGGTTGCCCGTCTCGCCACCGCGGCCACCGGTACCGGCCTCGGCGGTCTCCTTGCCCTGGTAGCCCGACAGCAGCTGGATGACCTGCTGACGCACGCGGGTCAGCTCGGCGCCCAGCTTCACGAGCACCTGGGCGGCGACGCCCTCGCCCTCGCGGATCAGGCCGAGCAGGATGTGCTCGGTGCCGATGTAGTTGTGGCCGAGCTGCAGCGCCTCACGCAGCGACAGCTCGAGCACCTTCTTGGCGCGCGGCGTGAACGGAATGTGGCCCGACGGCGCCTGCTGACCCTGGCCGATGATCTCCTCGACCTGGCTGCGCACACCCTCGAGCGAGATGCCCAGCGATTCCAGCGACTTGGCAGCTACGCCCTCGCCCTCATGGATGAGGCCAAGCAGGATGTGCTCGGTGCCGATGTAGTTGTGGTTGAGCATCCGGGCTTCTTCTTGAGCCAGGACGACGACCCGGCGGGCCCGGTCGGTGAATCTCTCGAACATCGGTGTTACCTGCTCTCCCTCGTAGCGCAGCTCCTGCCACGTCACTTCGCGTGTCGCGACGCTGTGCGCCTACCGTCCACTCTAATGGGCGGCGACCATGCGTGCCCTGCGGTATCCCCTAGCTCGCAAGGCCACTCAGCGCTGCGAAAAGGCCAACGCGCTGCGGCGACGAAACGTTTCCCGGATCGGGCCGACCGGGCTACGCCGAAAGCGAACAGAGAAACTGCGGGCAATCCTGAATTCTGTTGCCCGCGGGCTCAGGTGGCGGCGTGGAACGCGTCGATGATCTCCGCCGGGATACGGCCCCGGCTGGAGACATTGTGGCCGTTGCGGCGCGCCCATTCCCGGATCGCGGCGCTCTGCTCACGGTCGATGGACGCGCGGCCCCGCCCTGTCGCGCCGGTGCTGGCGCGGCCGCGGCGGCGACCACCGACACGACGGCCGGCCTCGACCCATTTCTTCAAATCATTCCGAAGCTTGGTGGCGTTCTTGGTGGTGAGGTCGATCTCGTAGTTCACCCCGTCGAGAGCAAATTCGACCGTCTCATCCGCCGCACCTTCACCGTCGAAATCGTCGACGAGCGTGACAGTCACTTTCTTTGCCATCGGCCCACACTAACCCTTCTGCCTCGGAAAAATGCAGAATCGACTCTGCCATAACAATGCTGGCATAGGAGTTCAATTCCTTCAACAAGTCTCAGGGTCAGCTCAGTTTTCAGTCGGCTTGGCGCCGCACAATCGGGAACAAAACCGTGTCCCTAATCGTCAACCCCGTCAACGCCATGAGCAAGCGGTCGAGTCCCATTCCTGTTCCGGTCGTCGGCGGCATCGCATACTCCAATGCGATAAGGAAATCCTCATCAAGTCGCATTGCCTCGTCGTCACCGGCAGCGGCGGCACGCGCCTGCGCCTCGAAACGCTCGCGTTGAATCACCGGATCGATCAACTCCGAATATCCGGTGGCGAGCTCGAACTTCCGGACATACAGATCCCATTTTTCTGTAACGCCCGGAATACTGCGGTGGGCCCGAGTGAGCGGCGTGGTCTCCACCGGGAAATCGCGGACGAAGGTCGGCGCCCAAAGGTGATCGCCGACGGTGTGCTCCCACAGTTCCTCGATCAATTTCCCGTGACCGTATCCGCGGTCCCGGGGAATCTCGGCGCCGAGCCGTTCGGCCACCTTCCACAGGTACTCGACGGAAGTCTCCGGGGTGATCTCCTCACCCAGCGCTTCCGACAACGACGGATACATTTCGATGGTCGCCCATTCACCATCGAGGTCATAGGTGGAACCGTCCGGCAGCGGGACCATTCGGGTACCAATGGCCTCGTCGGCAACCTCCTGAATAAGCTCACGCGTCACAATCGCGGAATCGTCATATGTGCCGTAGGCCTGATAAGTCTCCAACATCGCAAATTCCGGTGAATGCGTGGAATCCGCGCCCTCGTTGCGAAAGTTCCGATTAAGCTCAAAAACCTTCTCGAAGCCACCGACCAGGCAGCGCTTCAGGAACAACTCGGGCGCGATGCGCAGGTACAGATCCGCATCGAGCGCGTTGGAGTGCGTGATGAATGGCCGGGCGGCAGCGCCACCGGGCAGCGTCTGCAGCATCGGGGTCTCGACTTCGAGAAAACCGCGACGCTCCAATGCCGAACGCAATGCCCGCACCACCGCAATGCGCTGGCGGGCGACATTGCGGGCCTCGGGCCGCACGATCAGGTCGACGTACCGCTGCCGGACCCGCGTCTCTTCATTCAATTCCTTGTGCGCGACGGGAAGCGGCCGCAGCGCCTTGGACACAATTTGCCAGTTCTGGGCAAGCACAGACAATTCCCCGCGCCGGGAGCTGATGACCTCGCCCTCGATGAAGACGATGTCGCCCAGGTCGACGTCGGACTTCCAGGCATCGAGCGACTCCTGGCCCACCTTGTCCAGGCTCAGCATGGCCTGCAGCTGGGTGCCGTCACCCTCCTGCAGCGTCGCGAAGCACAGCTTTCCGGAGTTCCGGGCGAACACCACACGCCCTGCGACGCCGACGATGTCACCGGTCGCGGTGTCCGCGGCGAGCTCCGGATAGGCCGCCCGCAGCTCGGCCAGGGTGTGGGTACGCGGCACCTCGACCGGATACGGGTCGCGCCCCTCGGCCAGCAGCCGCTCACGCTTGGCCTGGCGGATGCGGAACTGCTCGGGAATGTCGGGGCTGTCGGCTTCGCTCACGAAATGCCAGCTTAAATGAAGCCCATGGCCACCAGTTTCGAGCAGTCCGCCGTAGACGCGCTGGACCACGAGCCGATCGACTGGAAATTCAAGGGACTGCCGGCCTCGTGGTGGGGCCAGACGCCTGCTCAGGTGTGCCGTCGCCGCCCCAGTCTGTTCGCCGACGGCGCGGTGTCGCCGGTGTGCACGCTGCGTACCCAGCCGCTGGTGCACAACATGGTCACCATGGCGCGCTGGTGCCGGCGCCGGGGCGTACAGCTCGCGCCGCACGGCAAGACCCACATGTCACCGCAGCTTCTCGCCCGTCAGCTCGGCGCGGGAGCAGTGGCTGTCACGGCCGCCACCATCAGCCAGGTCCGGGTGTTTCGGGCGTTCGGGGTGCGCCGGATCATCCTGGCCAACGAGCTCGTCGACGTCACCGGGCTGCGCTGGCTGGCCGCCGAGCTGGACGCCAATCCCGACTTCGAGCTGACCTGTTGGGTGGACTCGGTGCGTGGCGTGCAGTTGATGACGTCCGCGCTGACCGGCCGGCGCCGCCAGGTGGACGTCTGCGTCGAGATCGGCCAGCCGGGCGGCCGCACCGGCTGCCGCGACGCCGAGACCGTCGACGCCGTGGCGCGCGCGGCGGTGGACTCGGACCGGCTGCGGCTCGTCGGCGTCGCCGGATACGAGGCGGCCACCGGCCATGAGGTCGGTGACGCCGCGGTGGCTGCCGTCTCGGCGTACCTGCAGACCATGCGCGACACCGTCATCCGGTTGCACCCGCTGTTCGAGACCGACGAGATCCTGGCGACGGCCGGCGGCAGCACGTACTTCGACCTGGTCGCCGACATCCTGACCGGTTGGCCCGACGGCATGACGGTGCAGACCGTCCTGCGCAGCGGCTGCTACCTGACGCACGACGACGGTCTCTACGCCCGCACGACGCCGCTCGGCCGCACCGACAGCGCCCACCTGGAGCCCGCGCTCAGCGTGTGGGCGCAGGTGCTGTCCCGGCCCGAGCCCGACCTCGCCATCGTGGGCATGGGCCGCCGCGACGTCTCGTTCGACCAGGACCTGCCCGTGCCGTACGGGCGGCCCGACAGCCGCGTCGAGAAGCTCAACGACCAGCACGCCTACCTGCGGCTGGCACCGGCCGACCAGGACCTGGCCGTCGGTGACTGGCTGGAATTCGGCATCTCACACCCATGCACGGTGTTCGACAAGTGGCAGCTGATCCCGGTGCTCGACGCCGACCACCGGGTGGTCGAGTTGGTCCGGACGTTCTTCTAGGCCCGGCGGGCGTTGCGCTGGTTGCGCTCGAAGACCAGGCGGAGGCCGTCGAGCGTGAGGTTCTTCTCGTAGTGCTGCACGGTCCGTAGATCGGGCAGCACCAGCTGCGCGGTGTGACCGGTGGCCACCACGGTGACGTGGTTTCCGTCGAAGCCGTCGACATCGTCACGCACGCGGTTCACCAGGCCGTCCACCAGGGCCGCGAAACCGAACACCGCACCGGCCTGCATGCACTCGACGGTGTTCTTGCCGATCACCGACCGCGGCCGGGTCAGCTCGACGCGGCGCAGCGCCGCCGAACGGGCCGCGGCCGCATCAGAGGACACCTGGACCCCGGGCGCGATGGCACCACCGAGGAACTCACCCTTGGCCGAGACGACGTCGACGCAGATCGACGACCCGAAGTCGACGACGATGGCCGCGGTGCCGTACTTGTGGTACGCCGCAAGGCAGTTGACGATGCGGTCGGCCCCGACCTCTTTCGGGTTGTCGACGAGCAGCGGGATGCCGGTGCGCACACCCGGCTCGATCAGCACGTGCGGCACCTTCGGCCAGTACTGGTCCAGCATGACCCGGATTTCGTGCAGCACCGACGGCACCGTCGACAAACCCGTTGCGCCGAGCAGGTTTTCGGCATCGTCACCGATCAGGCCGTCGATGGTCAGCGCGAGCTCGTCGGCCGTCACCTCCGACTCGGTCCGAATCCGCCAGTTCTGCACCACTTTCGCGTGATCTCCGGAGCCGGAGATCAACCCGACGATGGTGTGGGTGTTGCGGACATCGATTGCCAGCAGCACCGGCGTTACCGCGGCGACAGCAGGCCGTCGACGCCGTCCGGGACGTGCGCGGCGTCGTGCGAGAAGTCGATCTGCCGGTTCTGCGCGTCGACGAAGATGACGTTCGGCTGGTACGTGCGGGCCTCGGCATCGTCCATGGTGGCGTAGGCGATGAGGATCACCAGGTCACCGGGATGGATCAGATGCGCTGCGGCACCGTTGATCCCGATGATGCCGGTGCCGCGCTCACCGGTGATGGCGTAGGTGACCAGCCGGTTGCCGTTGTCGATGTCGACGATGGTGACCTGCTCACCCTCGAGGATGTCGGCGGCGTCCATCAGGTCGGCGTCGATGGTCACCGAACCCACGTAGTGCAGGTCCGCCTGCGTCACCGTGGCCCGGTGAATCTTGGACTTCAGCATGGTGCGAAACATCAATTCCTCCAAGGTAATTCGTGGTTCCCGTCCTGGTCGGCGGCAGACCCCACATTGGGGTGACCGTCGATCCCTGCGGATGCACCGATATCGATGGCGATGTTGTCCAACAATCTGGTCGTGCCGAGCCGGCCCACCACCAGCATCCGGGCCGGGCCCGACGCCGGTGCCGGTCCCAGCCAGGGGTCCCGGACCTCCAGATAGTCGACGTCGATGGCGGGTACCTCGTCGAGGACCGCCCGGGCCGCATCGAGTGCGGCGGCCGCGCCGTGCGACGCGGAGTACTTACCGGCGAGCAGCGCCGCGGACAGCGCCCCGGCCTGCTCGCGCTGTTCAGCATCGAGATAGCGGTTGCGCGACGACATGGCCAGTCCGTCGGACTCGCGCACGATCGGCACCGCCTGGATGCGCACGTCGAGGTCGAGGTCGTCGACCATCTGGCGCACCAGAACCAGCTGCTGGTAATCCTTTTCGCCGAAGAACGCGCGGTCGGGCCGCACGATGTTCAGCAGCTTGAGCACCACGGTCAGCATCCCGGCGAAGTGCGTCGGGCGGGAGCCGCCCTCCAGTTCGGCGCCCAGCGGGCCGGGCACGACCGTGGTGCGCCGGCCGCTCGGATACATGGCAGCGGCGCTGGGTGCGAAGACGATGTCGACGTCCTCGCCGCGCAGCAACTCGACGTCGGAGTCCAGCGTCCGCGGGTAGGCGTCCAGGTCCTCCCCCGCGCCGAACTGCAACGGGTTGACGAAGATCGACACCACCACGACGGCGCCGGGCACCTTCTTGGCGGAGCGCACCAGCTCCAGGTGCCCCTCGTGCAGCGCGCCCATGGTCGGCACGAGCATCACGCGGCGCCCCGTCGCGCGCAGCACCCGCGACACATCCGACACGTCGGTCGGATTGGTGTAGAGGTTCAGCTCGCCGGCGGTGAACTTCGGCGGCCTGCGATCGGTCACTGCGCTCTCCCTGAGTCGTTCAACACGGCGAAAACCTCTTCGGGTGCGTGGGCACGTTGTGCGGTGCGCAGCGACATGGCCCGATATCCCTGCGCCAGTTCGGGATTCACTTCCGCCATGGCATGCAGATGGGCGGCGACGGCGGCGCCGTCACCGCGGGCCACCGGGCCGGTCAGCGCACTCTGCCCGCGTTGCAGCGCGTTCTCCAGGGAGGCCCGCGCCAGCGGCGCGAGGATGCGTTCGGCGATGCCGGCGGGGTCACCCGTGACCAGTTCCTGCCCCAGCAGTTCCTGGCCGGCGAGCGCCTCGCGCAGGGCTTCGACGGCGTCGAGGACGACGGTGATGACGTGATTGCCGGCGTGCGCCAGGGCCGCGTGATAGAGCGTGCGGGCGTCTTCGCGAACCCGGAACGGTTCGCCGCCGATTTCGAGAACAAGAGATTGGGCGATGGCGTAGCCGATGTCGTCGGCCGCGGTGATGCCGAAACAGGTCTCCGACAGCCGGGTGATGTCTTCGTCCGAGCCGGTGAACGTCATGGCCGGGTGGATGGCCAGCGGGATACAGCCCTGCTCGGTCAGCGGGGCCAGCACGGCGATGCCGTTGGCGCCCGAGGTGTGCACGACGATGGTGCCGGGACGGACCGATCCGGTGGCCGCCAGGCCGGCGACGACGGACGTCAGCTCGGCGTCCGGCACGGCCAGCAGCAGGAGTTCGGCCTTGGCAGCGACGTCGTGCGCGGGCAGCACCTGGGTGTCGGGCAGCCGGCGCTCGGCACGACCGCGCGACGCATGGGAGATCGCGCTACACGCGACGACGACGTGGTCGGCGCGCTCCAGCGCAACACCCAGCGCACTGCCGACCCGCCCTGCGGAAATGATTCCGACAGTGAGCCGGGCCGGACGCAGTCCGTCGAGCTGCTTCATTGCAGCGACCTCACAATTGGTGGTTTCTCCTCGTTCCAGTCCTGCTCGGCAGGTACCGGACGGTCACCGCAGAGCGTAGCTCAGTCCTCGCGGCGACGTCGACGGCCGCCGCCGCTGGGATTGGCCTGCAGGCGCGCCAGCAATTCGGCCGCCGGCTGCCCGCCAACGTGCTGACCTGCGGGTTCGTCGTCCGGCTCGGCTCGGCGCCGACGGCCGGATGTGACAGGGGTCTCTGTCGCGGGCGGCGCAGTGGCCGGTTCCGCGGGGGCCCCGTGGCGGCCCCGGCGCGGCGGTTCGGGAGCCGGCTCGGGAGCGGGTGGGACGACCGGCAGCGTCATGGTCGGTTCGGGTCCGCGGTCCTGGACCGGCGGCGGCGGGGGCGGCGGCGGGGGCGGCGCCGGTTCCGGCGTCGCGGCGGCCCAGTTGCTGCCGGGCTGACCGGCCGGAATCCACTGGCCTTCGGCCGGCGTCGGCTGCCAGTCGGATGGGCCCGGCTCCGGCGGACGACGGTGCGCGCCACCGAACGGCGGCTGCGGCGGCGGGGGTGGTGGCGCCCACGGGTCCGGCGGCACATGCGGCTCGGCCGCCACGTCGATGATGGGGCTCTCTTCGGTGTTCGGCTCCGACATCAGGTCGGGCCGGTCCTCGGTGTCGATCCGGCTGGCGACGACGCGGCCGACCGGCGCGGCCTGCCCGGTGCGGTCGGTCTCGAGCGCCGGGCGGTGCGCGAGATCGGTGTCGAAGTAGAACTCGAGGTTGGCGCGCAGCGCGGCCAGCTCGGCACGCAGCGCCGCAACCTCGTCGGCCGACTGGGCGCGCAGTTCGGAGGCCAGCTCACGGCGCAGATGCGATTCCAGCGACAGTTCGTATTCGCGCCGCGCCGCGATCTCGCGGTCGAGCTGCAGGTCGTAGACGAGCTTGAGGTCGCGGGCCCGGGCCTGGTCCAGATCAGCCTGGCGCCGGTAGATGAACGAGGCGAACGCCGCCGCCACCGCGGCCCACAGGGCGATGACCACAGCGAGTTTCAGCAACTCGACCTGATCGGTGAACACCAGTGCGGAACTGGCGATGATCGCGAGCACCAGCAACGCCGTCAGCAGCAACCAACCCGGCCTGCGGTTCGCACGCCTGCCACGCGCAGCCCGGGTCGGATCGATCATGGGCTGACTGTACCGTTTTGCCTTCCCATCGCAGGTCGACCGACACCCCGTCCGGACGGATCGTTACCTATTCGGTTGCGCCGTCGGACTTCTCCGGCGGGTCCAGCGGCGCGCGGCAGCAATGCTGCAACCACAGACCCGCCACCACCAGGGCCAGCGCGCTCACCGCGGCGACCGTCACACCCGGGAAATCGGCCGCCGCGACGCGCAGGACGCCGCGCCGCGGGAGCACGTAACCGAGGACGCCGAGCCACCAGCCGAGGGCCAGCGCCCCGACCCAGGCCGACGCCTTGGCCACCACGACCGACCGCGCGACCGCCAGCGGGTGGATCCGGCCGGACCCCACACCGATGTCACCGCCCGAGATCTTGGCGCGCAGGAAGAATGCCCAGCCCGCCTCCGCGGCGGCAAAAACCAACAGCGACAACCCCGTCCACACCGTGATCGGCGGGAACCAGCGGTACACCAGGATCACCAGCAGGTACGCGACGACCGTGGCCAGCGCCGTGCCGATCGCCAGGTCCCGCTTCCGGGTCGGTCCCATCAGGGCACCAGCGCCAGGTCGGTGCGGCGCACGCCGTCGCGTTCGACGGCATCGAGCGCGGCCAGCAGCTCGGCGACCGGAACACCTCGCAGTTGGGCGCCGGGGTCGGCCGCCAGCCACGGCACCAGCACGAAGGCGCGTTGATGCGCCAGCGGGTGCGGCAGTGTCAGGACCGGATCGTCGGAGCGCACTTCGACGTCGCCGTCGTGGCAGCTGACGATATCGACATCGAGAGTGCGTGGCCCCCAACGCTGTTCGCGCACGCGGTCCGCCGCGTTCTCGAACTCATGGGCCCGCCGCAGCCACCCCGGGCCGTCGAGGCCGGGATCGTCGGCCAGCAGCACGGCATTCAGGAACGGCCCCTGCTCGACACCGCCCCAGGCCGCCGTCTCGTAAACCGGTGAGACCGCGCGGACCACAGCGCGCAGCCCCGAGACCACCGACTGCAGGTGAGCGAGCCGGTCACCCAGGTTGGAGCCGATGGACAGGACCACGGACGTCACCCTCGGCCGCCCCGCCTCGACCGGCGCGCCACGACCGCAACGTCCTTGAACGTCAACGGGATCGGCGCGCTGGGCTTGTGCAGCACCACCTCGACGGCGTGGACACGCTGGTCGGTCATCACCGAGTCGGCGATCTCGGCCGACACCGTCTCGATCAGATTGCGCGGCGGCCCGGCGATGATGTCGGCGGCCTGCTGCGCCAGCTTGCCGTAGTCCAGGGTGTCCGACAGCTCGTCGCTCAGCGCGGCGGCCGCCAGGTCGATCCACACCGTGATGTCGACGACGAAGTCCTGGCCGTCCTCGCGTTCATGGTCGAAGACGCCGTGATTCCCGCGAACGGTCAAGCCGCGCAATTCGATTCGATCAGCCATGCCAGGCCTGCACCACCTTCACCGCATCCACCGACGCCTGCACATCATGCACCCGCACTCCCCACGCGCCCTGCTGCGCCGCCAGCGCCGAGATCACCGCGGTGGCCGTCTCCCGGCCGTCGGGCTCGCGCGGCGTGCCGTCGGCATCCGCCAGCAGGGTGCCGAGGAACCGCTTGCGCGACGCCCCGACCAGCACCGGGACACCGGTGGCCACGAACTCGGGCAGCGCCCGCAGCAGCGCCCAATTGTGCTGCGCGGACTTGGCGAAGCCCAGGCCCGGATCGATGATCAGGTTGCCCGGCTCCACGCCGGCCGCCACCGCGTCGTCGACGGCGGTGAGCAGTTCGGCCCGGACATCGGCCACGACGTCGGGGTACTCCGGAATCCGGTGCGGCTGCGCGGCGTCGACCTCGCGCCAGTGCATCAGCACCCACGGCACCCGCGCGCCGGCCAGCAGCGGGGCCATGTTCGGGTCGGCCCGGCCCCCCGACACGTCGTTGACGATGTGCACGCCGCATTCCAGCGCGGCCTCGGCCACGTCGGCGTGCATGGTGTCGACGCTGACCGTGATGTCTTGTGCCACAAGCTCTCTGATCACCGGCAGGACGCGGCCGCGTTCGACCTCGGGATCCAGCCGCGCCGCGCCGGGCCGGGTGGATTCCCCGCCGACGTCGATGATCTGAGCTCCCTGCGCCGCCAGCTCCAGACCGTGCTCGATGGCGCGGTCGTGGTCGAGGAAGCGGCCGCCGTCGGAGAACGAGTCGGCGGTGACGTTGACCACGCCCATCACGCGCGTGCGGACGGGGTTCACTTCCGCAGGATCAGATCCAGCGCCTCGGCTCGCGACGACGCGCAGGTCTTGAACTGGCCGCGCACCGCCGAGGTGGTGGTCACCGCACCGGGCTTGCGGACGCCGCGCATCGCCATGCACAGGTGCTCCGCCTCGACCACCACGATGGCGCCCTGCGGGTTCAGCTTGCGCATCAGCGCGTCGGCGATCTGGCCGGTCAGCCGTTCCTGCACCTGGGGCCGCTTGGCGTACAGGTCGACGAGGCGGGCGATCTTGGACAGTCCCGTCACCCGGCCGTCCTCACCCGGGATGTAGCCGACATGCGCGACGCCGTGGAACGACACCAGGTGGTGCTCGCAGGTCGAATACATCGGGATGTCCTTGACCAGCACCAGCTCGTCGTGCCCCTCGTCGAACGTGGTGTCGAGCACCGAGTCGGGGTCGGTGTACAGCCCGCCGAAAATCTCCTCGAAGGCGCGCGCGACGCGGCCGGGAGTGTCCCGGAGCCCTTCCCGGTCCGGGTCCTCGCCCACGGCGAGCAGCAGCTCACGCACTGCTGCCTCGGCTCGATCGTGATCGAACTTCGGCGGGGTGAGCCTGGCCGAATGGATCTGCGACCGCGTCATCTATGCGCCTACTCGTCGTTGGGTTTGGCAGGCGGCGGCGCCGGCTGCTGCGGGTACGGCTGGTAGCCCTGCGACGGACCGGGTTGTCCCCAGCCCGGCTGCGGGTACCACTGGCCCGGCTGGGCGTGGTGGCCGTGGCCGTGCTGCGGCGGTCCCTGGGGCGGCCAGCCCGGGGCCTGCCAGCCCGCGGGTGCGCCGTAGTTCGGCTGGGTCTGTCCGTGCTGGGGCTGACCGTTCGGCGCGGCGTGCGCGCCGTTGGTGCCGTTCACGCCGGATCCGGCGGCGGCCTGGCTGGCCGCGGCGATGGCCGCCTTGAAGGCCGGCTCCTTGACGGGCGGGGGCCACGGCTCGCCGCGCTCGATGGCCAGCTCGCCCGGCGTCTTGATGGGCGGCTTCTCCGACGGAATCCGGCCACCGAAGTCGTCGAACAGCGTCAGGCGGGGCCGCTTCTCGACGTCGGCCAGGATGCGCTCCAGGTCGGGGCGGTGCAGCGTCTCCTTCTCGAGCAGCTCGCCGGCCAGGGCGTCCAGCTGGTCGCGGTACTGCGTCAGCACGTCCCACGCCTCGGTGTGCGCGGCCTCGATGAGCTTGCGCACCTCGTCGTCGATGTCGCGGGCGACCTCGTGGCCGAAGTCGGCCTGGGTGCCCATGGTGCGGCCCAGGAAGGGATCACCGTGCTCGGTGCCGTACCGGACGGCGCCCAGCTTGGCGCTCATGCCGAACTCGGTGACCATGGCGCGGGCGATCTTGGTGGCGTTCTCGATGTCGGAGACCGCGCCGGTCGTGGGCTCGCGGAAGATCAGCTCTTCGGCGGCACGGCCGCCGATCGCCATGACCAGGCGCGCGATCAACTCGGAGCGGGTCTGCATGCCCTTGTCGTCCTCGGGGACGGCGACGGCGTGCCCACCGGTGCGGCCGCGGGCCAGGATCGTCACCTTGTACACCGGGTCCAGGTGCGGCATGGCCCAGCCGGCCAGCGTGTGCCCGGCCTCGTGGTACGCGGTGATCTTCTTTTCCAGCTCGCTGATGATGCGGCCCTTGCGGCGCGGACCACCGACGACACGGTCGACGGCTTCCTCCAGCGCCGGGCCGGTGATCACGGTGGCGTTCTCGCGGGCGGTCAGCAGCGCGGCCTCGTTGATGACGTTGGCCAGGTCGGCGCCGGACATGCCGACGGTGCGCTTGGCCAGGCCGTCGAGGTCGGCGTCGGGGGCGATGGGCTTGCCGGCCGAGTGCACCCGCAGCACGGCCTTGCGGCCGGCCAGGTCGGGTGCCGAGACCGGGATCTGCCGGTCGAAGCGGCCGGGGCGCAGCAGGGCCGGGTCGAGGATGTCGGGCCGGTTGGTGGCGGCGATCAGGATGACGCCCTGGCGGTCACCGAAGCCGTCCATCTCGACCAGCAGCTGGTTCAGCGTCTGCTCGCGCTCGTCGTGGCCACCGCCCAGGCCGGCGCCGCGCTGACGGCCGACGGCGTCGATCTCGTCGACGAAGATGATGCACGGGCTGTTCTGCTTGGCCTGCTCGAACAGGTCACGCACGCGGGAGGCGCCGACACCGACGAACATCTCGACGAAGTCCGAACCGGAAATCGTGAAGAACGGAACCCCGGCCTCACCGGCGACCGCGCGGGCCAGCAGCGTCTTACCCGTTCCCGGCGGGCCGTACAGCAGCACGCCCTTGGGGATCTTGGCGCCGAGGGCCTGGTAACGGCTCGGGTTCTGCAGGAAGTCCTTGATCTCGTAGAGCTCTTCGACGGCCTCGTCCACGCCGGCGACGTCGGCGAACGTCGTCTTCGGCATGTCCTTGCCGAGCATCTTGGCGCGCGACTTGCCGAAGCCGAAGCCCATGCGGCCGCCGCCCTGCATGCGGGAGAACATGAAGAACAGGCCGACGAGCAGCAGCAGCGGCAGCAGGTAGATCAGCAGCGAGCTGAGGATGCTGCCCTGGTTGACGACGGTCTTGGTCTTGACGTTCTTGCCGTTGAGCGCATCGAACAGCGGCACCGCATAGCCCGTCGGGAACGACGTGATGATCTTGTTGCTGTTGTCGGTGTCGGCGCTGACGCTCTTCAGATCCAGCCGGACCTGCTGTTCGCGATCGTCGATCTGGGCGCCGGTGACGTTCCCGGCGTTGATCTGGGCGACCGCGACAGACGTGTCGACCTGGTGATAACCGCGCGTGTCATCACTGAAATAGAAGAAAGACCAACCCAGCAGCAACACGACCGCGACGACGGTCAGGGTGCGGATGACGTTTTTTCGCTTCATCGACATATTTCGGCCGGCGAATACTCGTCGGCCAGGTCCTTCCGATACACAGATGCGGGATAGTTCACAGGTTACCGCTATGCAAACGATCGGCAGTTCCCGGAGGGAAACCTGTGCTTTGGTGAAACGGTGATGACGTCCACCAAACGGTTAGTCGAGACCAATGGCGTGCAGCTGCAGGTCACCGAAGCCGGCGACCGCGGCGCACCAGTGGTGGTGCTGGCGCACGGCTTCCCCGAGCTCGCGCACTCCTGGCGGCACCAGATCCCGGCGCTCGCCGCGGCCGGCTACCACGTACTGGCCCCCGACCAACGCGGCTACGGCTGTTCGTCGCGCCCGGCAGCCATCGAGGACTACGACATCATCCACCTCACCGGGGACCTGGCCGGACTGCTCGACGAAGTCGGCGCCGAGCGCGCGGTGGTCGTCGGGCACGACTGGGGCTCGCCCGTGGTGTGCAACTTCGCGCTGCTGCACCCCGACCGGGTGCGGGCGGTCGCCGCGCTGAGTGTGCCGCCGGTGCCGCGGGCATCGGCGCCGCCGACCGAAATCTGGCGCCGGCGGGTCGGCGACAACTACTTCTACATCCTGTACTTCCAGGAGCCGGGCGTGGCCGACTCGGCACTGGGCCGCGATCCGCGCAGCACGATGCGCCGGATGGTCGCGGAGGAAGGCTTCGCCGCGCCGCCGGACTCGCTGGCGGACACCCCGCTGCCGCCGCTGCCGGACTGGCTCCCCGAAGACGAATTCGAGACGTACGTCAGGGCTTTCACCGAGAGCGGTTTCACCGGTCCGCTGAACTGGTACCGCAACTTCGACCGGAACTGGAAGCTGACGGAGACCACCCCCGCCGCGACCATCACGGTGCCGACACTGTTCGTGGGCGGCACTGCCGATCCGGTCCTGAGCTTCACGCCGCGCGACCGGGTGCGGGACGTCGTCACCGGCGACTACCGCGAGGTCATGATCGACGGCGCCGGGCACTGGCTGCAGCAGGAACGGCCCGACGAGGTCAACGCCATCCTCATCGACTTCATCGGAGGAGTGAAATGACGGGTCGCCCACTGGATTTCGGGGCCTTCATCACACCGTTCCACCCGGTCGGCCAATCTCCCACCACCGCACTGGAATACGACCTGGAACGCACCGTCCGGCTGGACCGGCTGGGCTACGACGAGGTCTGGTACGGCGAACACCATTCCGGCGGGTACGAATTGATCGCCTGCCCCGAGGTTTTCATCGCCACGGCCGCCGAACGCACCAAGAACATCCGATTCGGCACCGGCGTGGTGTCGCTGCCGTACCACCACCCGCTGATGGTCGCCGACCGCTGGGTACTGCTCGACCATCTGACCCGCGGCCGGGTGATGTTCGGGACCGGTCCGGGCGCGCTGCCGTCGGACGCCTACATGATGGGCATCGACCCCGTCGACCAGCGCCGCATGCAGCAGGAATCCCTCGAGGCCATCCTGGCCCTGTTCCGCGCCGCACCCGACGAGCGCATCACGCGGGAGACCGACTGGTTCACGCTGCGCGACGCCGCGCTGCACATCCGGCCGTACACTTGGCCGTATCCCGAGATATCCACGGCGGCAATGGTTTCCCCTTCCGGTCCGCGACTGGCCGGGCAGCTGGGCACGTCGCTGCTGTCGCTGTCGATGTCGGTGCCCGGCGGCTACGCCGCCCTCGAGACCACGTGGGACCTGGTGTGCGACCAGGCCGCGAAAGCCGGTCGGCCCGAGCCCGACCGGCGCAGCTGGCGGGTGCTGGGCGTCGTGCACCTGGCCGACACCCGGGAGCAGGCCATCGAGGACTGCACCTACGGTCTGGAGGATTTCTCGAACTACTTCGGCGCGGCCGGCTTCGTCCCGCTGGGCAGCCAGACCGGACCGGCGCCGACGTCCCGGCAGTTCGTCGAAGACTATGCGGCCAAAGGCAATTGCTGTATCGGCACGCCCGCCGACTGCATCGGCTACATCCAGGACATGCTGGACCGGTCCGGCGGCTTCGGCACGTTCCTGATGCTGGGCCACGACTGGGCGCCGCCTGCCGCCACCATGCACTCTTACGAACTGTTCGCCCGCGAGGTGATCCCCCATTTCAAGGGCCAGCTCACCGCGCCACGCGCCTCGCACGAATGGGCAAAAGGCCTGCGCGACCAGCTGTTCGGCCGGGTTGGCGAGGCCGTCGGCAACGCGATCGCCGAGCACAACAAAGACGCGTCGGTACGCTGACAACCATGCCATTTGCGACCCGACGTACTGCCGCCCTGACCCTCGCCGGACTTGCGATCGCCACCACCGTCGGCGTCGCCGGCTGCGGTTCCGACGACGCCAAGCCGGAGAGCCGCCAGGTCACAGTCGTCGGCAACGGCAAGGTCCAGGGCACGCCGGACACCCTGAACGTCACCGCGTCCATCGAGGCGACGGCGCCCGACGTCACCGCCGCCATGAACCAGACCAGCAGCCGTCAGCAGGCCGTGATCGATGCGCTGTCCGGGGCGGGCATCGACAACAAGGACATCGCCACCAAACAGGTCGAGCTGCAGCCCGACTACCGCGACGCCGTCATCACCGGATACCGGGCCAGCAACACCATCGACATCAAGGTCCGCAAGCTCGACACCGCGTCGCAGGTGCTGGCGAAGATCGTCACCGCGGGCGGTAATGCCACGCGGATCAGCAACGTCGCGTACTCGATCGACGACGACTCGCAGCTGGTGAAGGACGCCCGCACGCACGCCTTCGACGACGCCAAGGACCGCGCGCAGCAGTACGCGCAGCTGTCCGGGTTGAGCCTCGGCAAGGTGATCTCGATCTCCGAGGCCACCGGCGGCACCACCCCGACGCCGTTGCCGGCGCCGCGGATGGCGATGGCCGAAGCCGTGCCGCTGTCCCCCGGTCAGCAGACCGTCAGCTTCTCGGTGACGGTGATCTGGGAACTCGGTTAACCCGCCGCGGCGATCTCGACCGGAATGCCGTTCAGCACCGCGGTACCCGACAGCCGGTCCAGGTGGGTGCCGTCGTTGAGCTGGTTGACGTTGACGCCAGGATGGCTGCTCGCGAGCTGCTGACCGGTGCCACCGCGGTTGTGGCCCCAACCGTGCGGCAGCGACACCACGCCGCGCCGCATCACGTCCGTCACCTCGATCGGGGCCAGCAGTTCGCCGCCCGGGCCCTTGATGATCGCGACGTCGGTGAGGCCGAGGTCGGCGGCGTCGTCGGGGTGAATCTGCAGCGTGCAGCGGTTGGAGCCACCCGACAGCGCGGGCAGGTTGTGCATCCAGCTGTTGTTGGAGCGCAGGTGGCGGCGGCCGATGAGCAGGAAGCCGCCGGCCGAGCGGCTCAGCGCCTCGCGTAGCCGCGCCACGTCGGCGACGATCGGCTCCGGAGCGAGTTCGATTCTGCCACTGGGGGTTCGGAGCACCTCGGGGATTCTCGGCTGCATCGCGCCCAGGTCGATGCCGTGCGGATTGGCCTTGAGCTTCTCGAGGGTCAGCCCGCCGGGCTTGGCGCCGAAGGCGTCACCGTAGGGCCCGAGCCGCAGCATCATGTCGAGGCGGCGCTCATAGCCGGGGCCGGCGGGGAGCATGGCCGTCAGTTCGTCGACGTCGCGACCGGCGACCGGGGAATCCGGGTCGTGCGTCTCCTTGGCCAAGGTCAGCGCGATCACCTGCGCGTCGACCAGGGCGGGATCCGCTTGTGCCCCAAGACCGGTCAGGATCAACGCGATACGCGACAGGATTTCGGCCTCGCCCGGCCGGTCGGCCGGCGGCAGCACCGGCGGCGAGTAGCGCACGTTGTTGCGCACCGCGAGGTTGTTGAGCAGCACGTCGAAATGCGGACTCTGCGAAGGCGGGGGCGGCGGCAGGATGACGTCGGCGTGCCGCGTGGTCTCGTTGAGATACGGGTCGACCGACAGCATGAATTCGACACTGTCCAAGGCCTTGTCGAGCCGGTCGCCGTCCGGCGCGGACAGCACCGGGTTCCCGGCGATGGTGATCATCGCCTTTATCTGCCCCTCGCCCGCGGTGTCGATCTCCTCGGCGAGCGCGGTGGCCGGCAATTCGGACATCACCTCGGGGTAGCCAGAGACCCGACTGGCCCACCGGCCGGTCCGGAAGCCGCGGCCCGGCTTCGGTGGCCGCGGCGCCGGGACCGCCGCGCCGAGCGGGAACATCACCCCGCCGGGCCGGTCCAGGTTGCCGGTGAGGATGTTGATGACGTCGACGAGCCAACTGCCGATCGTGCCGAATTCGACTGTGGAGGTGCCGATCCGGCCGTACACCGCCGCCGTCGGCGCCGCCGCGAGCTCACGGGCCAGTTCGCGGATCTCGTCGGCGCCGACGCCGCAGGCCTGTTCGACAGCCTCGGGCGCGAAGTCGGCGGCCAGCGCGCGGACCTGCTCCACGCCGATGACGTGCTCGGCGTTCGCACCGAGATCGACCAGACCTTCGTCGAACAGCACATGCACGACGGCGAGCAGCAGCGCCGCGTCGGTCCCGGGCCGCGGCGCCAGATGCCGGTCGGCGAGCTTGGCGGTCTGGGTTCGCGCCGGGTCGATCACCACGAGCTTGCCGCCGCGCTTCTTCAGCGCCCGCAGCTTGCCGGGGAAGTCGGCCGCGGTGGTCACGCTGCCGTTGGACACCAGCGGATTCGCGCCGATGATCACGAGATGGTCGGTGCGGTCGAGGTCGGGCACGGTGAACGCGCCCGGGCTGCCGAACATCAGGCCCAGCGCAACGTGTTTGGGCATCTGGTCGAGCGTGCTGGCGCTGAACACCTGGCGGGTGCCCAGCGCTTTGAGGATCAGCGGGGCATACAGCGCGCCCGCGATCGTGTGCGCGTTCGGGTTGCCGAGGTAGACCCCGACCGATGCCCCACCGTGCCCGGCGATCACCGCGCCGAGCTGATCGGCGACGACGGCGTAGGCCTCGTCCCACGTGGCCTCGGTCAGTACGCCGTCACGACGGACGAGCGGGCGGGTCAGCCGGTCCGGATCGTTGTCGAGCTCACCGAAGCTGGCGCCCTTGGGGCAGATGAAGCCCGCGCTGAAGACGTCGTCGTGATCACCACGCGCGGCAGTGACACGGCCGTCGTCGATGGTGAGGGTCAGGCCGCAGGTGGCTTCACAGAAGGGGCAGATCCGGAGGGCGGTGTCCATGCTCCGGATTCTGCTCCGACTAGTGCTGTTCGTACACCTTCGGATCGAGCGTGCCGATGTACGGCAGGTCGCGGTAGCGCTCGTCGTAGTCCAGGCCGTAGCCGACGACGAACTCGTCGGGGATGTCGAAGCCGATGTGTGCGACGTCGATGTCGGCGCGCATGGCGTCGGGCTTGCGCAGCAGCGTGCACACCCGCAGCGAGCGCGGGCCCCGCGTCGCGAGGTTGCGCAGCAGCCACGACAGCGTCAGGCCCGAGTCGATGATGTCTTCGACGATCAGCACGTCACGGCCGCTGATGTCGCGGTCGAGGTCCTTGAGGATGCGCACGACGCCCGACGACGAGGTCGACGACCCGTACGAGCTGACCGCCATGAACTCGAGCTGCGTCGGCAGCGGGATCGCGCGGGCCAGGTCGGTGACGAACATGACCGCGCCCTTGAGCACCGTGATCAGCAGCAGATCCTGGTCGCCCGCGTCGGCGCGATAGTCCTCGGCGATCAGCGCGGCCATCTCGGCGATGCGCGCCTGAACCTGCTCCTGAGACAGGAGAACCGACTTGATGTCACCCGGATACAGATCCACGGCAACAGCGTGCCATGCCTCTGCGCCGAGTACCAAGACCGTCCCGCTCGGCGGTCGCTCACACGGGCCGGGCGGCGACTGTGAGCTGTCCGGCGCGGCGGGTCACGATCAATCGCTGGTACCGCAGCGGCGAGCTGACGGCGGCGCCGCCCTGCCCGTGCCAGTCCGCGACGAGCGCGTCGACGGCGCGCAGCTGGACGTCGGTGAGCGTGGTGGCGCCGACGCTCAGCAGCCAGGCGCGGATCACCCGGCGGCGCAGCGCGGCGGGGAGATCCTCGAGCCCGGCGACGGTGAGGCCCTCGCCGTCGCGCAGGGCAGCCAGGTGCCCGGCGGCCAGGGCGTCGAGGGCGTCGTTGTCCTCCCGCAGCGCGGCGGCGGTACGGGCCAGCGCCGGCGCGACGCCGCCGGCGAGCACGTCCTCCAGCAATGGCAGCACCTCGGTGCGCAGCCGGACCCGGGTGTAGCGCGGGTCGGTGTTGTGCGGGTCCCGCCAGGGCGTCAGTCCCAGTTCGGCGCAGACCGCTTCGGTGTCGGCGCGCCGCACCTCCAGCAGGGGCCGTCCCCACGGTGGGTCCCAAACCCGCATGCCGGCAATGGATCTCGGGCCCGATCCGCGCCCCAGGCCGAGCAACACCGTCTCGGCCTGGTCGTCGAGGGTGTGCGCGAGCAGCACCGGAGCCCCATCGCGGGCGGCGTCCAAGGCGGCGTAGCGCGCCGTGCGGGCCGCGGCTTCCGGTCCACCGTCGGTACCGACATCGACGGAGAGCACTTGCGCGTCAACGCAACCCAACTGCCGGGCCTGTGCCGCCGCAGTGGCGGCGACGTCGGCCGATCCGGTTTGCAGGCCGTGGTCGACGATCAGCGCGATGGTCGGTTTCAGGGCGGCGGCGACGGCGGTCAGTGCCAGCGAGTCGGCGCCACCGGAGAGCCCGACACACCACCGGTCGGCCGGGTGCCGGCGCGCGAAGGCGGTGACGGCCGCGCGCAGCGGGGTCAGAGCACTCGATCGATCCATCGCCGCGGCTCATCGATTTCGGTTGGCAGCGGCAGGGTTTCGGCATCGGTCCAGATCGCATTGAACCGCTTCATGCCGACGGTCGACACCACCTCGTCGACGAACTTCTTGCCGCGGGTGTACTGGGCGATCTTGGCGTCAACACCGAGCAGGGCGCGGACAATCCGTTGCAGCGGAGACTGTTTGCGGTGGCGGCGCTCGTCGAACCGGCTGCGGATGGTGGCGACCGACGGCACGACCGCCGGACCGACGGCGTCCATGACGTGATCGGCGTGCCCTTCCAGCAGCGTCCCCAGCACCAGCAGCTGATCCAGCGCACGCTGCTGCTCGTCGGACTGCATGATGCGCATGATGCCCAGGATGCCTTGCGAATTCGCGTCGGCGTCGCCGTCCCGCTGTGCCCGCACGTACTCCGCCAGCCGGCCGATGACGTCACCGGCATCCAGACCGGATTCGTCGGTCAGCACGGCGAGCGCCTGCGACATGTGTTCGGTGAGCCAGGGGTTCGCGCGGAACTGCACGCGGTGCGTCACCTCGTGCAGGCACACCCACAGCCGGAAGTCGGCGGGTTCGACCTTCAACTGCCGTTCGGCGGCAAGCACATTGGGCGCGACGAGAAGCAACTCGCCCCCGTTCGCCGCAAACGGGTCGTACTGCCCGAGGATGCCCGACGACACGAACGCCAGCACCGCGCCCGTCTGCGCCCCGGCGATCCGTCCGCCCAGCTTCGCGGCCAGGCCTGTGGGACTGGAGGTTTCGCCACCGGTCATCACCCGCATCGACTCGGCGGCAGCACGCACCCAGTCCTGCCGGTCGACGACGCGCGCTTCGGGCACTTCGGCGCCCTCGTTGAGGAGCGTCACCTCGCGCACCGGGAGCTCGGCCCGGCGCGCCGAATCGGCGAGCTGCGCGCGCACCTGGTTGCGGGTGTAGTCGGTGGTCGCCGGTTCCGGGCGGGTCAGCTTTGCCCCGACCGTGGCGGCGAAGCCCCAGTCGACGGCCCGGCCGACGGTCGGCTTCCGGCTCACGTGCCGCACCCGCAGGACCGGAACGCCGCGGCGAGGGCGTCCAGCGCGGTGCGTCCTTCCGGACCGGCGTTGTTGGAGATGAGCGCGAAGGTCAGGACCCGTCCGCTCTGGTCGGTGACGATGCCCGCCAGCGCGTTGGTGCCGGTCAGTGAACCGGTCTTCGCGCGCAGGTATCCGGCCGACGAGGTGTCGGCGTAGCGGTTCCACAGCGTGCCACTGCCGCCCGCGATCGGCAGGACGTCGAGCAGCGGGCGCAGGCGGGGCTCATTGGTGCCCGCGGCCGCGTTGACGACGTCGTCCAGGACCGTGGCAGTGAGCCGGTCGTTGACCGACAGGCCGCTGGCGTCGAACAGCGTCGCACCCGAGGTGGTCAGTCCGGCCTTCGCCAGCTGTCCGAGAACGGCACGTACCCCGCCGTCGAAACTCTGCGGCTGGTTCACCGCGGCGGCGACCTCGCGGCCGATCGACTCGGCCATCACGTTGTCGGAGGCGCCCATCATCTCGCGCAGGCGCTCGATCAGCGGCGGGGATTGCACCGCGGCGAGCTGCTGACCGCCGGCGGGGCTGGTGCGGAGGGTCACGTTGGCGGGGTCGACCCGCAGCGCCGCCGCCAGGGCGCGGCCGGCGTCGAGGGCCGGTGTCGTCGAGCGCTTGGACTCGACCGTGGTGGGCTGGACGCGACCGGCGTCGACCATCACCGACTGGATCGGCGCCCAGTCACCGCCCTCGATGTCGGCGACGTCCCAGCCCGGCGCCATGGTCGGGCCCGAGTAGAGGCTGGTGTCGACCTGAATGGCGCGGGGCGTGACGCCGGCCTTGCGGACCTGGTCGGCCAGATCGGAAATCCGGGCCGCGTCGCCGTACCAGGTGTCGGTGCCCGGCGGCGCCGCCGACAGCGTCGGGTCGCCGCCGCCCTTGAGCACCACGACGCCCGGGGTGTCGCCGGACACGACCGTGGTGGTCAGCCGCGCGTTGCGGTCGAGGGTCAGCAGGGCCGCGGCCGCCGTGAGGGTCTTGTTGGTGGATGCGGGCTGTAGCGGGACGTTCTCGCTCAGCCCCCACACCTGCGCGCCGGTGATGGCATCGGTGATCCGGCCCCCGAGAATGCCGAGATTCGGGTTGGCGGCCAGCGGCGCCAGCACGGCGGCGAGCTGCGCGGGCACCACTTGCGGCGCGTTGTCGGAGACCGGTTGCACGGCCGGTCGCGGCGAGACGAGCGCGGGCTGGGGCTTGACCGTCGCCCCGGCTGCCGGGACGGCATCATGCCGCGTCATCACCGCGGCGGCCGCCACCAGCGCGGCAACCAGCACGAGAACTGCCACGCCGATCACCACGTGGGTCGATCGGCGCCACCGGGTGGGCCGCATGTTGCTCCTGAACTCGTACGGGTCACTCAGCAGGGTATCGCTCGTCTAAGGTGTAGCCCGTTATCAGCACAGAGCTAAGGAGTCTCCCGGTGGAGCACGAAGTCGTCATCGAGATCCCCAAGGGTTCGCGCAACAAGTACGAAGTGGACCACGAGACCGGACGGGTGAAGCTCGACCGCTACCTGTTCACCCCCATGGGTTACCCCACCGACTACGGGTTCTTCGAGAACACCCTCGGCGAGGACGGCGACCCGCTGGACGCGCTGGTGCTGCTGACAGAGTCTGTCTTCCCGGGCTGCATCGTCGACGCTCGCCCGGTCGCCATGTTCAAGATGACCGACGAGGCCGGCGGCGACGACAAGCTGCTGTGCGTTCCCGCCGGTGACCCGCGTTGGGACCACATCCAGGACGTCAGCGACATCTCGGAGTTCGAGCTGGACGCCATCAAGCACTTCTTCGTCCACTACAAGGACCTGGAGCCGGGCAAGTTCGTCAAGGCCGCCGACTGGGTCGGCCGCAAGGAGGCCGAAGAAGAGCTGGCCCGCTCGATCGCCCGGTTCGAAGAGCAAGAGCACTAGTCTTTCGTTTTCACCGAGCCTGACCCGCCGTACGCTGGAAAGCGGCGGCGGGTCAGGAATCGGCGATGGATTGGTTCACAGCACCCGAATACTGGTTCAGCCGGCTGGTGCTGGAACGCGGCATCGCCGGCGTCTATCTGATTGCTTTCCTCTGCGCCGCAAGGCAATTCCGCGCCCTCCTCGGCGCGCAGGGCATGTTGCCCATTCCGCGATATCTGTCGGCGGTGTCGTTCCGGCAGGCGCCCAGCATCTTTCACTGGCATTACTCCGACACGTTCTTCGCGGCCGTCGCGTGGTCGGGCGCCGCGCTCAGTACCGCGCTGGTCGCGGGTGCCGGCGATCTCGTGCCGCTGTGGGCGGCGATGCTCCTGTGGCTGCTGCTGTGGGTGCTGTACCTGTCGATCGTCAACGTCGGGCAGCGGTGGTACGCCTTCGGCTGGGAGTCCCTGCTGCTGGAGGCGGGATTCCTCGCGGTGTTCCTCGGCAACGACTCCGTGGCGCCGCCCGTGCTGGTGATCTGGCTGGCGCGGTGGCTCGTCTTCCGCACCGAGTTCGGCGCCGGGCTGATCAAGCTGCGCGGTGACCGGTGCTGGCGCGATTTGACGTGCCTCTACTACCACCACGAGACGCAGCCGATGCCGGGCCCGCTGAGCTGGTTCTTCCATCACCTG
The DNA here is from genome assembly GCF_039668335.1 of Mycobacterium sp. SM3041. Lineage (NCBI taxonomy): Bacteria > Bacillati > Actinomycetota > Actinomycetes > Mycobacteriales > Mycobacteriaceae > Mycobacterium > Mycobacterium sp. SM3041. The sequence continues at coordinate 51,234 of NZ_JAYXBQ010000027.1, forward strand.
CCCAAGCCGCTGCACCGGGTCGAGGTCGCGGTCAACCACTTCACGCAGCTGGTGGTTCCGTTCGGGTTGTTCGCACCGCAGCCTGTCGCCACCATCGCGGGCGCGATCGTGGTGGTCACGCAGCTCTGGCTGGTGATCTCCGGTAACTATGCGTGGCTGAACTGGTTGACGATGGTGTTGGCGTTCAGTGCGATCGCCGGGCCGGCGTCCGCCACACCCCTGCCCGCCGCAGCGCCGACGTGGTTCGTGGTGCTCGTCATCGGATTCAGTGTCCTGGTCATGGTGCTGAGCTACTGGCCGGTGCGCAACCTGCTGTCGCCGCAGCAGCGCATGAACGCATCGTTCGATCCGCTGCACCTGGTGAACACCTACGGCGCCTTCGGCTCGATCGGCCGTGTCCGGCGTGAGGTGGTGCTCGAGGGCACCGACGATGACGACATCACCGACGAAACCGTCTGGCACGAATACGAATTCAAGGGCAAGCCCGGCGCCGTCGGCCGGCTGCCGCGGCAGTGGGCGCCTTACCACCTGCGACTCGACTGGCTGATGTGGTTCGCCGCGATCTCGCCGACCTACGGGCGCCAGTGGTTCGCCGGCCTGCTGGAGCGATTGCTGCGCGGCGACGCGGACACACTGAAACTGTTGCGGCACAACCCGTTTCCGGATTCGCTACCCAAGTTCGTCCGCGCGCGGATCTTCCGCTACCGCTACGCCACTCCCCACGAACTGCGGCACGACCGGGTGTGGTGGCACCGGACGCCGGAAGGCGAGTACTTCCCGCCGGTCACGCTGCCCGACTAGTGCGCGGCTTCGATCCGGCCGGCCAGCATCGCGGTCCAGTCCGCGATGTACTCGTCATCGGGGATGTCCACCTGCGGGGCGTGGAAGACGACGCGCGTCGCCTGCTTGCCCAGCAGTGCGTTGACCCCGACCACGGCGATCCGCCGGGCGTCGGCCGGATCGAGGCGGGGCGCGCAACCCCTGATCCAGTCGGTCAGCTCGCTGTAGAGGCCGTCGACCAGAGCGGCATAGGCGGCGTTGACGCGGTCCGACTGGTCCGCCGGTGTGCGGGCTGCCACCTGCAGGAACTGGCTTTCCTGGTTCAGGACGCTCAGCACGTACCGGCCGAGCAGCGTGAGTTCGGTCCGCAGCTCGCCCTCGCCGGCGAACAGTGCGCTGATGTCGTGCATCGCGCGGCGCCGGTCCAGCTGCCTGTCGATCCCCGCGACGAGGACGGCCTCTTTTGTTTTGAAGTGGTTGTAGAGGGCGCCGCAGCCGGGCACCAGGCCGGCGGCCTTCTCAATCTGGGTGATGCTGGTGGCTTTGTAGCCCTGCTCGCTGAACAGCCGCATGGCCTCGGTGACCAGGCGTTCCTTGGTCCGTTCCCTTGTCGAGGTTTCCACCGCTGCCTCCCCACCATTGACCGGATATAAGAAGGGTCATATATTTCGTACTAGGTCACCATACAACGCTGGGAGGCGCAATGACCGGGAATGTGCCGCGCGGACGCATCCGCCGCACCATGCCGGTCGCCGGCTTCACCGCACGCGCCGCCGGTGGCCGGATGGTCGCGGCGCTGCGGGAGAAGGCCGGCAACACCGGCGCCGTCGAACGTTTCCATGAGCGCACCGCCGAGCAGTACGCCGAACTCCTCGGCCACTCCAAGGGCGTGTTGATGAAGGCCGGCCAACTGGTGTCGATGGTCGACGCCAATGCCATTGGCGGCGGCGAACTCTCGCCGTACCAGCGCGCACTGACGCGGCTACAGGCCGACGCGCCGCCGATGGATTCAGCGCTGGCCCGGCGGGTCGTCGAGGATGATCTCGGTCGCCCGATCTCCGCGGTCTTCGCCTCGTTCTCCGACGAACCGATGGCGGCGGCGTCCATCGGACAGGTCCACCGTGCGGTGCTGCACGACGGCCGCGACGTCGCGGTCAAGGTGCAGTATCCCGGTGTGGCACAAGCCATTCGCGATGACTTGTCGAACACCGAGCTGTTGGCGACGATGTTCCGGTTCGCGGCAGGCGCGGCGAGCACGCTCGGCACCGTCTTGCCCGATGTCACACCCATCGCCGCGGAGATTTCCGAACGCATCTCCGAGGAGATCGACTACCGCAGGGAAGCCGCGCACATCACCGCGTTCCATGAGCTGTACCGCGATCATCCGTTCATCCGGGTACCCGAGGTCGTTCGCGAGGCATCCGGCGACCGTGTCCTCACCATGACGTATCTGGACGGATTGGACTGGGCCGCAGCGCAAGACGTCGATCAGAACTTGAAGGACACCTGGGCCGAGGTGATCACCCGGTTCATCGCCGGAGCGTACCGGCACGGCAATCTGTTCCACGCCGACCCACACCCGGGCAACTACCGATTCGGCCTTGACGGCACGGTCGGATTCGTCGACTTCGGCTGCGTGAAGGTACTCACCGAGCATCAACGCGGCCAGATCGTGCACATGCTCCGCGCTGCGGTAGACGGCCAGCGAGACCAGCTTCGAGCAGCCATGGTCGAAGCTGGTTTCTTAACAGCCGATTCCGTACTCACTGCGGATGACGCTTACAGCTGGTACCAACAGATCATCTACGAATTGCTTGTCCCGCAACCGGTGACCTACACCGAAGAGACCTCGCGGCGTGCCATCGCCTCGATGCTGGACATCCGCGACTCCGACCATCCCATGCGGCACATCACGGTGCCCGCCGATTTTGTGTTCTTCTCCCGGCTCAACCTGTCCATGAACGCCATCTTCACCGCCTTGCACGCGACCTTCCACGCCCGTGCCGCGGTCGACGACATGGACGGCGTCGCCGAGCCGATCACAGAGTTGGGCCGACAGCACGTGGCCTGGGTTCGCGAGCGTGGCTTGCCTTTCGGGACAGACGATCATGAGCACCGCTGACGTCACGGCAGCCCGGCTGCCCTGGGACGCCGCCGATCCCTACCCCTTCTACGAAGCCCGGCGGCGCGACGGAGATGTCGTGTGGGACAACGCCGCACAAGGTTGGCTGGTGCTCGGCTACGACGCGGCCCGGCAGGTGCTGGGCGGCTCCGGCTGGACGAGCGACCCGCTGGCCAACCCGGTGGCACGCGCGTCGATGACCATGCTGGGGCCGGAATTCGCGAAGGCGTCGATGCTCTTCACCGACGGCGCCGACCACGACCGGCTGCGCGGCGCGGTCCGGGACGCGTTCACCCGCAGCACGATATCCGGGCTGACCGAAGGCGTGGAGACCATCGCCGCCGAGGTCATCGCGCAGGCACCCACCGGCGAGCCGTTCGATTTCATGTCGCGGATCGCCCTACCGTTGCCGATCGCGGTGGTGGGTGAATGGCTCGCGCTGGAACCCGGCCACGCGGCGTCGCTGCGCGAACTGTCGCCGTCGATCATCCGCATGCTCGGCACCCTGGCCGATCCCGTAGAGGTGGCCGAGGGCTTCGGCGCCGCCGCCGCACTCATGGCGGAGTTCCTGCCGCTCGCCGCCGATCGACGGGCCAATCCCGGCGATGACCTGTTCAGCTTCATCGCCACCGATCCCGAACTGTCGCTCGAAGACGTCGTGGTGACCGCCATCCTCATCGCGGTCGCCGGACACGAAACCACCGCGAATCTGCTTGGCGCTGGGCTGATTCGGCTGGTGACCGAACAGGTCGACACCGTCGACGGGGCCGTCATCACCGAGCTGCTGCGACTCGACGGCCCGGTGCAGTCGACGGTGCGCACCGCGACCGAGGACCAGACGGTGGGCGGCGTCGACATCGCCGCCGGCGACAGCGTCGTCGTCGTGGTGGCGGCCGCGAACCGCGACCCGGCGGTGTTCGACGAACCTGACCGCTTCCGCTTGGACCGCACCGGCCCCGCCCCCGTGGCCTTCGGGTACGGCGCGCACTACTGCCTGGGTTCGGCGCTGGCCCAGCTCGAGTTGACCGTCGCGTTGCGGGAAGTCCTTGCGCGCCAACCTGTTATCCGCGGCGCAGTCACGTGGCGCGATACGCCCGCCATTCGGGGACCGCAGACGTTGCCGGTGGCGTTCAGCTGATGCGGGTGTTCGTGACCGGCGGGACGGGCGCCATCGGCATCCACACCGTGCCCGCCCTTGTCGCGGCGGGGCACGCCGTCACGGCGCTGGCTCGCAGCGATGCGAAAGCCGCGTGGTTGCGGAGCCAGGGCGCTGAGCCGGTTTCGGTGCCGCTGTTCGACCGTCATGGGCTGGCCGACGCATTCACCGGCCACGACGCGGTGATCAATCTGGCGTCGGCGCTGCCGTCGACCACGGCGTTCATCCGCAAATCCGCCTGGGCGGAATGTGAGCGCGTGCGTTCGGAGGGGTCCGCGAACGTTGTTGATGCCGCGCGGGATGCGGGCATTCCGAACCTGATTCAAGAATCCGTGGTGATGATCTACCGCGACGGCGGCAGCGACTGGATCGACGAAGACCAGCCCGTCGACCACTACCCCATCACGCGCGGCAACCACGCCGCCGAAGCCAGCGCACGCCGGTTCGCAGCGGCCGGCGGGCAGGCGACGATCCTGCGGTTCGGCGTCTTCTACGGCCCGCATGCCGCGCACAGTGAACAGATCCTCGACATGGCCAAGTGGCACATCGGGTTCTCTCCCGGACGGCCCGGCACCTACCTGTCGTCGATCCACGTCGCGGATGCGGCGAGCGCCGTCGTCGCGGCACTCACGGCACCCGGCGGCACCTACAACATCGTCGACGACCGGCCACTCACCAAGCGCGAATACGCCGAGGCCTGCGCCGCCGCCGTCGGGCGCCGCATCTGGATCAGCGGGCCGGGACGGCTGGGGCTCCTGCTCGGTGACCGACTCACGTCGATGACGAGGTCACTTCGGGTGAGCAACAAGCGCTTTCGCGAGGCTGCGGGCTGGCGTCCCCGCTACCCCAGCGCACTCGAGGGTTACCGCGCGATGGCAGAGCTACGGTGAAACACATTCCGAGGGTGCGGATTCGCACCACGGTGTGACGCCGCGGAAGTGGTAGCGGTGGGTCGCGACCCAGCGGTAGATCCACTCTTGGAGCGCGCCGACGCCCGGGATGCCATAAACCCACAACGGCAACCGGGTGCCGATCGCCGCGGCCACGGCGGCGTTCGCCGCCTTGGCGCCACCGAGCACCTCGCCGGAGGAATCCAGCCACCACACCGATTCCATCAAGTGCTCCGGTGCCACTCCGAGTCGTTCGGCGGTACCGGGCTTCTGCAGTGGTTCGGTGCGCAGCCGGCCGGTGCGATTCATCCGCAACAACTGATTGCGGGCGCGGGTACACATCCCGCACTTGCCGTCGAAGAACAGCACACCGTCCATGACTTCATCATGCGCCGCCAGGCGCGGCCGGAAACCGTGAGTCGCCACACATCAGGGCTAGTTGCGCATGATTCGCGGGCGCGATCCCTCGTCGATGATCGCGAGATGGACCCTGCGGGTCAGGATTTGCAGTCCTGTCGGCATCGGCGGCGCGGCGGAGGTGTAGACCGCACCGGTAGGTGTGGTCAGTGTGACGGTGTGGCGGCCGTGCCGGTCGTAGGTTGTGGCCGCGTGCCAGCCGGGTTCTTCTTTGACGTAGTTGCAGTGCGCACATTGGCCTTGACCGTTGTGCACGCTGGTCGGGCCATGCTGCGCGCGCGGCCAGATGTGGTCGGTGTGCCGAATCCTGGCGTTGCAGTACGGGGTCCGGCAGATCTGATCCCGCAACGCGATGAACCGGGCCAGGGCTTTCGGGAACGCCCGGGATTTCGACTCCATCGCCACCAGCTTGTCGGTACCCGGCTGGGCGTACAGGCGCCGCACCGCGGCCGCGCCCTGCGCATCGAGCGCGCCGACCACGACGAGATCCCGCGCTATTTCGGCCGGGATCGGCCCGTACCCCTCCAGATGCGCCGGTTCTGAGCCACCGCCGAGCAGGGTCTCATCCGAGAGCACCAGGTTCGCCGTCACCGGCACCGGCGACTGCACCGGGTTGCGGCCCGTGACCCGCTGCACCATCACGTCGGCCATGATCTGGTCGTGGGTGCGGCCCAACCCGGCCGGTACCGTCCTGCCCGGCAGTGTCGAGGCCAGCGTGCTCGCCGCCTCATCGGACAGCGCGGTATGCATGGCGCGGCCTTCGGCAGCCGGCAGCCGCACGCTCACGGTGGCCATGCCGTCACCAGCAGGCCGGAACCGGACATGACGCCCGGCCGGCGCGCGGCGCACCCGCTGCACGATCGCCTCCTGATCGAGCCGGTAGGCGATCCGCTTGGCCTCGGCGGTGATCTCGGCATCACCCTTACCGTCGAGGGTGGCAGGGTCCGAGCACAATTCGGCATCCAGCAGCCGGCGACCCAACACCGACAGGCACTCGGCCTCTTTGGTGATCAGCTCGGCCCGGTGCTCGGAGAGGACACCCGACTCCAACGCGGCCAGCGTGCGCGGCATGTCCGCGACCAGGATGCGGGCCATCGCCATCAACCGCTCACCCCGATGCGGCGACTCGCGCCGCGCCAACCCGATCTCCGAACCCAGCGCGGCCCGCGACACCCGTGGCCCACCCGCCGCGGCCGCCGCCACCCGCCGCGCCTCAAGTGCGGCCGCCAGCCGCGCCTGCTGGGCCGCCGCACGCGCTTTGACCCGTTCGAGCTCCGCCATACGACCCGACAACGCCGCCTCATCGGCCTCAGGGTCCATCAACGGCGTTTCGAACATATGTGCGATTCTATCGGATACCTGTGATGCACGCCAGACCCCAGATAAATGAATTTGCCCCGCTGTAACACGAGGAAATCTGCCCGTACCCTGCAGATTCGATGATGTCTATGTGTTGATGCATCAGGGAATCGGTCTCGACGCGTTCAACGCCATGCCGAAGCAGCGGGCGGTGCACGCACTGTACGAATGCTGCTACAGCGTGCCCCTGGCCGGCAGCCTCGCCGACGGACGCGCCTACAAAGACCACGACCACCTGTTCCGGCGGGCGGACGACCTCCTCTTCGCGCTCGGCGACTCCTCGGTGGACGCGATCCTGCAGGCCTATCCGCAGCTCGGCCGCCGCCCCGGCAGCGCCCGCTCACAGTTCGAACAGTGCGCGGTGTGCGACCGCGACCCCGATCTCATGGCAACCCTGACCGCGCACGCCGCGACCTACCGTGACCACTTCGGCTTCGACTTCGTGATGTTCGTCGGCGCCATGAGCGCCAACGAAGTGCTGACCCACATGGCCGACCGCATGCACAACGACCACGAGACCGAGCGCAAGGTGGTCCGCAACGAGCTGGCCCGCATCAACCGGACGCGACTGGAGCGCATGCTCGGGCCTGAAGGCGGCTACAACAACTGGTAACGAAGCCGCCACGGCATGCCCGCCGCCAGGAAGCGTTCGCCAAGCCTTAGTAGTTTGTACCCGTGCATCAGGAGATCCCCCCGCAGTACGTGCGTTCGGCGAACGCACCGCAGGCCCGGACCCTCATCGACATCCTCTACGCCACGGCCGACCAATATCCCGATGCACCCGCCATCGACGACGGCACCGTCCAGCTCACCTATGCCGAGCTGATCGCCGACGTCGAGGAGAGCGTCGCCTGGCTGGCCGCGCGCGGCATCGGCCGAGGTGACCGCATCGGCATCCGCATGCCGTCGGGCAGCTACGCGCTGTACGTGTCGATCCTGGCGACCCTCGCCACCGGCGCCGCATACGTCCCCGTCGACGCCGACGATCCCGAGGAACGCGCCGCGCTGGTCTTCGGCGAGGCCGGCGTCGTCGGCATCATCACCGAGGCGGGCCTGGTCCGCGGGCCCGGCTCGACCCGCGGCTGGCAGGCCGGCCGCCCGCTGACCCGCGACGACGCCTGGATCATCTTCACCTCCGGCTCCACCGGCACCCCGAAGGGCGTCGCGGTGACGCACCGCAACGCCGCCGCGTTCGTCGACGCCGAGGCCGAAATCTTCCTGAAGGACAACCCGCTGGGCCCGGGCGACCGGGTGCTGGCCGGGCTGTCGGTGGCCTTCGACGCGTCCTGCGAAGAGATGTGGCTGGCCTGGCGCCACGGCGCCTGCCTCGTCCCGGCCCCGCGCTCGCTGGTGCGCAGCGGCATGGACCTGGGCCCGTGGCTGGTATCCCGCGACATCACCGTCGTCTCGACGGTCCCGACGCTGGCCTCGCTGTGGCCCGCCGAGGCCCTGGAGGCCGTGCGCCTGCTGATCTTCGGCGGCGAGGCCTGCCCACCCGAGCTCGCCGAGCGCCTGGCGGTCGAGGGCCGCGAGGTGTGGAACACCTACGGACCGACCGAGGCCACGGTCGTCGCGTGCCTCGCGCCACTCGGCGGCGGCCCGGTCAGCATCGGCCTGCCGCTGCCCGGCTGGGATCTGGCGGTCGTCGACAAGGACGGCCTGCAGGTCGGCTACGGCGACGTCGGCGAGCTGGTGATCGGCGGCGTCGGCCTGGCCCGCTACCTGGATCCGGAAAAGGACGCCGAGAAGTACGCGCCGATGGAGACCCTCGGTTGGGGCCGCGCGTACCGCAGCGGTGACCTGGTCCGGCTCGAGGCGGACGGCCTCTACTTCCAGGGCCGCGCCGACGATCAGGTCAAGGTCGGCGGCCGCCGCATCGAGCTCGGCGAGGTCGACGCCGCACTGGTCAACCTGCCCGGTGTCAGCGGTGGTGCCGCCGCGGTGCGCAAGACCGCCACCGGCACTCCCCTGCTGGTCGGCTACATCGCCAGCGCCGACCCCGAATTCGATATCACCAAGGCCCGCAAGACACTTGCCGAGTCGCTGCCCGCCGCGCTGGTGCCGCGCCTCGTCCTGGTCGACGAATTGCCCACGCGCACATCAGGAAAAGTCGACCGCAACGCACTGCCGTGGCCCATCGAAGGGGCGGGCGCGGCGGGCGACGACAGTCCCGACCTCGACGGCACCATGGGCTGGCTCGCCGGGCTGTGGCGCGACGTGCTGGCCTCCCCGATCGACGGACCCGGCGCCGACTTCTTCGCACTCGGCGGCGGCTCACTGTCCGCCGCGCAGCTCGTCTCGCTACTGCGGGAGAAGTACCCACAGGTCACCGTCGCCGACCTGTACGACCACCCGCGCCTGGGCTCTCTGGCCGGCTACCTCGATGAACTCGACCCGCCGCCGCTCGTCGAAACCCGAAGCGTCACACCGGTTCCGCTGACGACGCAGCTCATCCAGACCGCTGCCGCGATCCCGCTCGCGACGCTGGCCGGCATGCAGTGGGTCGTGTGGCTGGCCATCCTGAACAACGTCGCCGCGGCGCTGCACCTGCTGCCCTGGGCCCACACCGTGAACTGGTGGGTGGTCCTCGTCGGATTCCTGGTGTTCGTCACGCCGATCGGCCGCATGGGTATCGCCGTGTTCGCCGCCCGCGCCCTGCTGTCCGGCCTGGAACCGGGCACCTACAAACGCGGCGGCTCCGAGCACCTGCGGGTCTGGCTCGCCGAACGGCTCGGCGAGGCCAGCGGCGCCGAAAACCAGGCCGGTGCACCGTGGTTGGTGTACTACGCCCGCGCACTGGGCAACCGCGTCGGCGAGGGCGTCGACCTGCACTCGACGCCACCGGTCACCGGCATGCTCACGCTCGGTGACCGCTGCTCGGTCGAGCCGGAGGTCGACCTCACCGGCCACTGGATCGACGGCGACCTGTTCCACGTCGGCCCCATCAGCATCGGCAACGACGCCACCATCGGTGCCCGGACGACGCTGCTGCCGGGTGCGGTGGTCGGCAAGAACGCCGACGTCGCACCGGGTTCCGGCGTGATCGGCAAGGTCAAGGCCAAGCAATACTGGAAGGGTTCGCCGGCGGTGAAGTCGGGCAAGGCCCACCACCCGTGGCCCGACGAGAGGCCGGGCCGCGCGCCCATCTGGGTCGCGATGTACGGACTGACGTCGGTGCTGCTCGGCGGACTGCCGATCCTGGCCCTCGCGGCCGGGCTCGCGGTGCTGATTCCGCCGGTGCGCCATACGGATTCGCTGCCGGAGGCGGTCCTGCCGGTCGCGTTGTGGACGCCCGTCGCCGCGGTGGTCGCCATGGCGGTGTACGCCGCGCTGACCGTGATCGGGGTGCGCCTGCTGGCCCTCGGCCTGACCGAGGGCTACCACCCGGTGCGCAGCCGGGTGGGCTGGCAGCTGTGGGCCACCGAGCGCCTGATGGACGCCGCCCGCAACTACCTGTTCCCCATCTACGCCAGCCTGCTGACGCCGTGGTGGCTGCGAATCCTCGGCGCGAAAGTCGGTAAGGACACCGAGATTTCGACGGCCCTGCTGACCCCGAAATTCACCGAGGTGCTCGACGGCGCGTTTCTGGCCGACGACACCATGGTGGCGTCGTACGAGCTCGGCGGCGGCTGGATTCACGTGGCGAAGGCGACCGTCGGCCGGCGCGCGTTCCTCGGCAACTCGGGCATCACCCAGCCCGGCCGCCGCGTCCCCGACGACGGTCTGGTCGCCGTGCTGTCGGCGACGCCGCACAAGGCCAAGGCCGGTTCGTCGTGGCTGGGCAGTCCGCCGATCCGGTTGCGCCGCCAGCCAACCGAAGCCGACGCGGTGCGCACCTTCCATCCGTCGCTGCGCCTGAAGGTGATGCGGTCGACGGTCGAGACCCTGCGGATCGTCCCGGTGATGGTGACGTTCGGCATCGGCGTGGCGGTCCTCGGCGTCCTGCAGGCCCTGGCCGGCGAATTGGGCTGGGTGTGGGCGGCATTGGGCGCCGGCCTGGTCCTGCTGAACGCGGGCGCCATCGCCGGTGCCATCGCCGTGGTCGCGAAATGGTTGATGGTCGGACGCATCCGGGCCGTCGAGCACCCCCTGTGGTCGCCGTTCGTGTGGCGTAACGAGGTGTCCGACACATTCGTCGAGACCGTCGCCGGCCCGTGGTTCGCCCGCGCGGCCAGCGGCACCCCGGTGATGAACCTGTGGCTGCGGGCCCTCGGCGCGGCGATCGGTCGCGGCGTGTGGTGCGAAACCTATTGGCTGCCAGAGGCCGACCTGGTGACGCTGGGCCGGGGTGCGACGGTGAACCGGGGCTGCGTGGTGCAGACCCACCTGTTCCACGACCGCATCATGCAGCTCGACACCGTGGTGCTGGAGGCGGGCGCGACGCTCGGTACCCACTGCGTCGCGCTGCCCGCGGCCAGCATCGGCGCGGGCGCGACCGTCGGCCCGGCCTCCCTGGTGATGCGCGGCGACGCGGTGCCGGCCTCGACGCGCTGGCAGGGCAATCCGATTGCCCCGTGGGTCGGCAAGAAGCGCAAGTCCGGCAACCGACATAAGGCGCAGGCCGCGTGACCCGGACAAACAAGAAGGACCGCAAAAGCGTTGCACCGGTGATCGATCCGTACCTGCCCAACAACGGCAACTTCGGTTTCCGGGTGTCCCGCTACGAGCTGAGCCTCGAATACAAGGTCGAGAGCAACCGGCTGACGGGCATCGCCCACATCACCGCAGTCACCCTGGCGTCGCTGAACTGGTTCACCCTGGACCTGTCCGACGACCTGTCGGTGGCCAAGGTCGAGGTCAACGGACGGCGACCGGCCAAGTTCCGCACCGTCAACGGCAAGCTGCACATCACGCTGGCCGACCAGCTGCCCGCCGGCGCCGCGATGAAGGTGACGGTGCGCTACGGCGGTAACCCGCGGCCCATCAAATCCATCTGGGGCGCAGTCGGTTTCGAGGAACTGACCGAAGGGGCCCTGGTTGCCGGGCAACCGAACGGCGCGGCGTCCTGGTTCCCGTGCGACGACCACCCGAGCAGCAAGGCCAGCTACCGCATCGCGATCAGCACCGACAGCCCGTACCGGGTGGTCGCCAACGGTGAGCTGGTGAGCCGGAAAACCCGTGCGGCACAGACGTTGTGGGTGTACGAGCTCGCCGAGCCGACGTCGACCTATCTGATCACGCTGCAGATCGGCCGCTACGAGACGGTGCGCCTGGCCAAATCGCCGGTGCCGATGTCCGCCGCCCTGCCGCAGCGGCTGATCCGCAACTTCGAATACGACTTCGGCCGCCAGCCCCAGATGATGCAGCTGTTCACCCGGCTGTTCGGGCCGTATCCGCTGTCGACCGGCTACACCGTCGTCGTCACCGACGACGACCTGGAGATCCCGCTGGAGGCGCAAGGTATCTCGATCTTCGGCGCCAACCACTGCGACGGTCGCCGCAGCGCCGAGCGGCTCATCGCGCACGAGATGGCGCACCAGTGGTTCGGCAACTCCGTGACGGTACGACGCTGGCGCGACATCTGGCTGCACGAGGGATTTGCCTGTTACGCGGAGTGGCTGTGGGCCGAGGAGTCGGGCTGGCGCACCGCCGACCAGCTGGCCGCCCACAATCTGCAGAAACTCCGGGGCCTGCCGCAGAACCTCCTGCTGGCCGATCCCGGACCCGAGGACATGTTCGACGACCGCGTCTACAAGCGCGGCGCACTGACCCTGCACGCCCTGCGGCGCACCATCGGCGACGCGAATTTCTTTGCGCTACTGCGTGATTGGACCACCCGGTACCGGCACTCGACCGCGCTGACCGACGACTTCACCGGCCTGGCCGCCAACTACACCGACCAGTCCCTGCGTGGACTGTGGACCGCGTGGCTCTACACGACGGAGCTGCCGGCACTGTGAAACCCAGCGGTGTGGCGCGGGTCGCCGTCGCGACGGTGCTCAGCGCGCTCTGCGGCTACGCGATCCTGTACCTCGCCGCGCGCGATCTGGCCCCCGCCGGGTTCTCGGTGTTCAGCGTCTTCTGGGGCGCATTCGGGTTGTTCACCGGCGCGGCCAACGGACTGCTGCAGGAGGCCACCCGTGAGGTCCGCGTCGCGCGCATCGCCGAGCCCCAGCCGGGACCGCACCTGCAGCCGCTCCGGGTGGCCGCGCTCGTAGCCGTCGCCGCGGGCCTGCTGATCGCCGGCACCGCCCCACTGTGGGCGGCACACGTGTTCGTCGAATCCACCCCGCTGAGCGTGACACTGCTGAGCGTCGGCCTCGCCGGCTTCTGCCTGCACGCCACGCTCCTGGGCGTGCTGGCCGGGGCGGACGGTTGGACCCAGTACGGCACGCTCATGGTCACCGACGCGGGTATCCGGGTCGCCGTCGCGGTCGCGGCGTTCATCCTGGGCTGGGGCCTGGACGGCTACCTGTGGGCCACCGTCGCCGGGTCGATGTCGTGGCTGATCCTGCTGCTGGCCTCCCACGTCGCCCGGTCCGCCGCCGCCATCCCCACGCCCGGCACCCCGCGGACGTTCCTGACGGGGTCGGCGCACTCGATCGCCGCGGCGGGCGCCAGCGCCGTGCTGGTGATGGGTTTCCCGGTGCTGCTGCAGGCCACGTCCCGCGACCTAGGGGCCACCGGCGGCGTCATCATCCTGGCGGTGACGCTGACCCGCGCCCCGCTGCTGGTCCCGCTGACCGCCATGCAGGGCAACCTCATCGCGCATTTCGTCGACAACCGCAGGCTGCGCGCGCTACTCACGCCGACCCTGGTGCTCGCCGGACTGGGCGCCCTGGCAGTGGTGGCGGCCGGGCTGCTCGGGCCGTGGCTGCTGCGCACGCTGTTCGGGCCCGAGTACGCCGCGAGCGGCGCGCTGCTGGCCTGGCTGACGGCCGGCGCCGTCGCCATCGCCTTCCTGACCCTGACCGGGGCCGCGACCGTCGCCGCCGCGCTGCACCGCGCCTACGCGATCGGCTGGGTGAGCGCCACCGTGGCCGCGGCACTGTTGTTGCTGCTGCCGCTGGACCTCCAGACCCGCACCATCGTCGCGCTGATGTGCGGACCGCTGGTCGGAATCGTCGTCCACCTCGCCGCGCTGAGCGCGATCAGGCGCCCCTGAGCGTGTAGTTTCGGCAGCAACATGTCCTTCTATCACGACGTCTGGATCGTCATCCCCGCGTACAACGAGGCGAGCGTCATTGCCGACGTCGTCACGGATGTGCGCGCCGTCTTCCCCAATGTCGTCGTCGTCGACGACGGCGGCCGGGACGACACCGGCGACCGCGCCTTTGCCGCCGGCGCCCACGTGGTGCGTCATCCGGTGAACCTCGGTCAGGGGGCGGCCATCCAGACCGGCGTCGAATACGCCCGATCCCGGCCCGGGGCACAGTTTTTCGCCACGTTCGACGCCGACGGCCAGCACCAGGTCAAGGACGTCGTGCGGATGCTCGACCGGCTGCGGGCCGAGGATCTGGACATCGTCATAGGCACGCGGTTCGCCGACCGGCCGCCCGACCGCATGCCGATGCTCAAGCGGCTGCTGCTGCCGATCGTCGCCAAACTCAGCCGGTCCAGCCGCCAGCTGCACCTGACCGATGCGCACAACGGGCTGCGGGTGTTCAACAAGACGGTGGCCGACGGACTGAACCTGACCATGAACGGCATGAGCCACGCCAGCGAATTCGTCGCGCTGATCGTGGAGAACCAGTGGCGGATCGCCGAACAACCGGTGCACATCCTGTACACCGACTATTCGATGTCCAAGGGTCAGCCGCTGGTCAACGGCGTCAACATCATCGTCGACGGGTTGCTGCGCGGGAGGTTGCGCCGATGATCTGGACCAAGGCATTACTGATCGGCGCGGTGGTCCTGCTGCTGGCCTACCTGTTCTCGTCGCGGCGCAACGCGCAATCCCGGGCCTGGGTCAAGGTCGGCTACGTGTTCTTCGTGCTCGGCGCCATCTACGCGATCCTGCGCCCCAACGACACCACGGTGGTGGCGCACTGGCTCGGCATCGGCCGCGGCGCCGACCTGCTGTTGTACGCGCTGGTCATCGCGTTCCTGTTCACGACCATCAGCGCCTACATGCGGTTCAAGGACCTCGAACTGCGCTACGCCCAACTGGCCCGCGCGGTGGCGCTGGAAGGCGCGCGGGTGCCCGATCCCGAGCCGCCGATCCGTCAGGTCTGAACGCCCAGACTCCCCAGCATCGTGGCCAGCAGTTGGATGCGGCCATCCTCGAGTTCCGGCTGCGGCAGCACGGCGCGGATCAGCGCCGCGCCGTCGAACGTATTGACCATGACGGCGACGATCAGCATGAGCAGTTCCGGCGGCAACTGATCGGCGCCGGGCATCTCCTGCGCGGTCTCGTAGATGTTGCGGCCGTATTCCACGAGGGCGCCCTGCAGCGTCGTCCGCAGCTTCTCGTCGGTGCGCGCCGCCACCATGAGCTCGTACATCACGGCGTTGGTGGCGTTGCCGCTGATGTCGCGCAGCGCGATCAACGCGCCCTCCAGAGCCGGCCGGTCCGAAGGGATTTCGGCGATCTGCTTACTGAACTGCTCCAGCTGCCGGCGCATGACCTCCAGCGCCGTGGCGGCCATGAAATCACCCATGGTGGCGAAATGCTTGAACAGCGCGCCGTCGGAGACCTCGGCCCGGCGCGCGATCACCGCCGCCGAGGCGCGGGCATAGCCCACCTCGACGATGGTGGCGATCGCGGCGTCGAGAAGCCGGGCCCGGGTCTCCTCCCGGCGCTGCTGTTGCGTTCTGGCCACGTCAGACCGCTTGTGCCACCGGCAGTTTCGCGCCGCGCGCTGGCAGGTAGTGGCCGGACTTCACGGTCTGCCCATAGCCCTCGACGAATTCGCCGTCGCGGAACACCACCTGGCCACCCACACCGGTCGCCACCACGGCGGCGTCACTGCGGTTGACCATGCGGCTCAGGCCGCCGTAGAACTCCACCGAATCCTCGTGGTACGCCTCGAGTCCGGCGTCGAGGCCGGCAGGATCGATCACCACGAAGTCGGCGCGCTCACCCTGACGCAGCGTGCCGGCCTCGAGACCGAACCAGTCGGCGACCTCACCAGTGAGCCGGTGCACGGCGTGCTCGGTGGTCATGAACGGGCGGCCGGCCTTGTCGGCGTCCTGCACGCGGCGCAGCATCCGCAGCGCGTAGTTGTAGAACGCCATGTTCCGAAGGTGCGCACCGGCATCCGAGAAGCCCATGTGCACCGACGGTTCGACGGCCAGCTTGTCGAGCTGCTTGGGACGGTGGTTGGCCACGATCGTGGTCCAGCGGGTGTTGCGTTCGCCGTGCTCGACCAGGACGTCGAGGAACGCGTCGAGCGGGTGGATGCCGCGCTCGTCGGCGATCTGGCCAAAGCTCTTGCCGATCAACGACTTATCGGGGCATTCGACGATGGTCGAGTCGTGGAAGTCACGGTGCCACAGGGTCGGGCCCAGCACCTTCTTGTCGAACGACTTACGGAACCGGCGCCGGTACTCCGGGTCGGCCATCAGCTTGTTGCGCTCCAGCTGGTCACGCAGATGCAGCGCGGCGGTGCCCGCACCGAACTCCTCGAAAACCGGGAGATCGATTCCGTCCGAATACAATTCGAACGGCACTGGCAGGTGCTGGAAGCGGACCTTCGAGTTCAGTACCTTGTTGGCCAGGCGGGTCACCGGGCCCAGCAGGTACACCGCGCCGGGCGACGACTTGGCGTCGGCGGCCACCAGGAGGCTCATCCGCACGCCGCGGCGACGGCCGAACCAGCCGCTGCTCTCGAGGAAGAAGTTCAGTGCCTCTTGCAGTTTGGCGACGTTGGGCGCGCTCTGCAGGATGCGGCCGCGCTTGCGCAGCACCTTGATCAGGCGGCGGCGCTCCCGCCAGGTGGCGAAGGTCGACGGCAGGGCGCGGGACCGGAAGCGGTCACCGTCGAGCTTGTCGATGGCGGCGTCCATGCCGGACATGCCGAGCATGCCGGCGTCCAGGGCCGCCTCGAGCCGCGACGCCATAGTCTCGAGCTCGGCGTTGGTCGGGGTGACGTTCGGGGTCGTCGCGCGGTCCAGGCCCAGCACCGAGGTGCGCAGATCGGAGTGACCCAGCAGCGAGCTGACATTCGGGCCGAGCGGCAGCGCCTCGAGCGCCTGCACATACTCGGCGGGACCGGACCACGACCGGTTCTGCTCGAGCGCACCGACGACGAACTTGCGCGGCACTGCCTCGACGCGGCTGAACAGATCGGCGGCGTCGTCGTTCTCGGCGTAGACGGTCGACAGCGAACACATGCCCAGCAGCACCGTCGTCACGCCGTGGCGGACGGACTCCCGCAGGCCCGGATCGAGGAGCACCTCGGCGTCGTAGTGGGTGTGCACGTCGATGAAGCCCGGCGTCACCCACTTGCCCTTGGCGTCGATGACGTCGGGGCAGCCCGTCTCATCAAGTGGTTGTGCCGACACCGTCGCGACGACGCCGTCGCGGATACCCAGGTTGCGCAGTTGCGGCGTGCGGCCGGTGCCGTCGAACCACAAGCCGTCTTTGACGATCACGTCGTAGGTCATGACGTGAGACTAGGACAGAAAGTGAGTGCTTACAATCTTTTTCTGCGTAATCGCAGGTCAGGGGCGGAAGAAGTCCACCGTCCGGGCCACGCCCTCGGCCAGCGCCACCTTGGGACTCCACCCCAGCACGGCACCGGCGCGGCTGATGTCCAGGCACGATTTCCGCAGGTCACCCAGGCGCGGCGGGTGGAACTCAGGAGCGTCCGGCACGCCGACGGCCGCGGCGATCGCGGTATGCAGCTGCGCCACCGACGTCTCGACCCCGGTACCGACGTTGAACCGCTGCCCGCCGCCGGCTTCCCCGCCGGCGCGGACGAAGGCGTCCACGACGTCGTCGACGAAGACGTAGTCGCGGGTGTCGGTGCCGTCACCGAAGATCTTGGTGGGCCGCCCGGCCAGCAGCGCCTGGCTGAAGATCGCGACCACGCCGGCTTCACCGTGCGGGTCCTGGCGCGGGCCGTAGACGTTGGCGGGCGCGATGTGCGAGCAGTCCAGCCCGTACAGGTTGCGGAACATGTTGAGGTAGACCTCGCCGCACACCTTGCTGGCCGCGTACGGGGACGACGGATCGACCGGCATGTCCTCGTTGGTCGGGTAGCCCGGCGGGACGCCGTAGATCGACCCGCCCGACGAGGTGTGGACGACCTTGCGCACGCCGTTGCTGCGCGCCGCCTCGGCCAGCCGCACGGTGCCGACGACGTTGACCCCGGCGTCGAACGGCGAGTCGGTCACCGACCGTGCGACGGAGATCTGCGCGGCCAGGTGGAAGATCACCTCGGGCTGCTCTTCGGCCACGATGGCGTGCAGATCGGCGTCGACGATGTCGGCCTTCACGAACTCGAATCGCTCGTTCTGCTCGGCCTGGGCGAGGTTGTCGACCTTGCCGCTGCTCAAGTCGTCGAGCCCGACGACGTCGTGTCCTTCGGACAGGAGCCGGTCGACGAGCGTCGATCCGATGAACCCGGCAGCACCAGTGACAAGTGTTCGCACGGCGCAACCATACCGACGGTTGCTGCGTGACGCCCCGTACAGTCGACAAGAGTGAACTGGGTCGCCCGAACCGCCGCCGCGCTGGTGGCGCTGCAGCTGATACTGCGGGCGGTCCTCGCATTCGGCGGCTACTTCTACTGGGACGACCTGATCCTGATCGGCCAGGCCGGCACCCATTCGCTCCTGTCGCCGGACTTCCTCTTCAATGACCACGACGGGCACGTAATGCCCGCCGGATTCCTGCTCGCCGGGGTGCTGACACGACTGGCCCCGCTGACGTGGTTCTGGCCGGCCGTGAGCCTGGTGGTGCTGCAACTCGTCGCGTCCGTGGCGCTGCTGCGCGCCCTGCGCGTCATCCTCGGGTGGCGGCCGGTACTGCTGGTGCCACTGACGTTCGCACTGTTCACGCCGCTGGGGGTGCCGGCGTTCGCCTGGTGGTCGGCGGGGCTCAACGCGCTACCGATGGCGGCGGCCATGGCCTGGGTCTGCGCCGACGCCATTCTCCTGGTCCGCACCGGAAATCCGCGGTATGTGTGGACCGGCTGCCTGGCCTACTTGGGCGGGCTGCTGTTCTTCGAGAAGTCCGCGGTGATCCCGTTCACCGCGTTCGCGGTGTGCTGGCTGCTGATGTACGTGACGGGGGCCGGCTCGCTCAAGACGGTGTGGCGTACCGGCCTGCGGCTGTGGCTGGGGCTGCTGACCATCACGATCGGCTGGGTCAGCGTCTACCTGCTGGTGGTCAACCAGAAACGCTGGACGCTGGACCTGGCGATGACGTGGGAACTGCTGGCGCGGTCCGTCACGCACGGCCTGGTGCCCACGCTGGCCGGTGGTCCGTGGGACTGGCAGCGCTGGGCGCCGGCGTCCCCGTGGGCGACGCCCGGCCCGGTAGTAATGGTCCTCGGCTGGCTGGTTCTCGCCGCCGTGGTTGCGGTGTCGCTGCTGCGGAAGCGGCGACTGGGCCCGGTGTGGCTGGCGGCCGTGGGCTACGTGGTGGCGTGCCAGGTACCGATCTATCTGATGCGGTCGTCGAAGTTCACCGCCCTCGAGCTGGCACAGACGCTGCGTTATCTGTCCGATCTCGTCGTGGTGCTGGCGCTGCTGGCCGCCGTCGCGTTCTGCGCACCCAACCGGAGTACGCGGTTCGACGACTCCCCGCGGCGCCGCGTCGTTGTCGCTTGTGCCGCAACAGCATTCGTGGCCAGCAGCCTGTACTCGTGGGCGACGTTCCTGCCCAGCTGGCGCGACAACCCGACGCGCGCCTACCTCGTCAACGCCGAGGCAGCGCTGGGCCATGCGCCCCGCGGCGTGCCACTGCTGGACCAGGAGGTCGATCCCCTGGTGCTGCAACGCGTGGCATGGCCGCAGAACCTGGCCAGCCACATGTTCGCCTTGCTGCGCGACCGCCCCGAATTCGCTTCCAGCACAACCTCTTTACAGATGTTCACCGCGACCGGCCAGCTGGTACCGGCCCAGGTGACCTGGACCCGCACGATCGCCCCGGGACCGGCACCGAACTGCGGCTACCTGGTGCAGACCGACGCGCCGGTCACCATGCCGCTCGACGGCCCGCTGCTGCCGGCCGACTGGACCGCCGAGATCAACTACCTCGCCAACAGCGACGGGTCCCTGACCATGTCCCTGCCCGAGGGCCGCGAGGCCCGGGTGCCGGTACACCCCGGCCTGAACCGGGTGTTCGTCCGGCTACCCGGCGCCGGGGCCGCGATCCAGGTGAAGGCCAACACGTCGGCGCTGTCGGTGTGCGTCGCCTCCGGGCCGGTGGGATTCCTGGCGCCCAAATAGCCGCGCAAAAAACTGTCCCCTTCCGGGACGGTGCCCACTCCTACCTGTGTCAGCAAGTCCACAAGGGCCTGTGACCACAGGAAAAGGAGAACTCCCATGACCACCACCACCGGGACCGCAAACGGCAAGCGCATCGCACTGGCCGCGCTCATCGGCACGGCTGCGCTGTACGTGGCCCCGCTGGCGCTGACGACGCCCATCGCAAGCGCAGATTCCCTGGCCGAGCGCTGCACAAAAGGCAACGGCACCTTCGCCCTCGGGACGCGGTCGGACGGGTCGATCGTCGCGAGCTGCACCACGACCAACTCGGACGGCGTCAAAACCCAGTGCTCCGAAATCAATCACAAACCGCAGGGCTGCATCACCGTGCCGCGGACGGCTGTGAAAGGCCCCCACATCCCGACCGGTGACCTCGTCCCGGTTCAGGTCGATCGCTCCTGACCCCCGTCGTCCACCACCCCGAAAAGGAATCCAGCAATGAACACGAACTCGATGATCAAGCCGACATTGGCCGCCCTGCTGAGTGCTGCCGCGCTGTACGCCGTTCCGGCGATCCTGTCCGCGCCCGGCGCCAACGCCACGGTCGGCAGCGATTGCATGGGTTCGAACCAGACCTACGAATCCAAAGTCGCGGGCGGGCACTCCTACGAGGCCTGCACGACGACCGACAAGAACGGCGACAAGACGAAGTGCTCGTACGTCGACGGAAAAGCTCAGGGCTGCATCGCCGTCCCGATGCGCAAGCCGAAGTTCAACCTGGACCCGAGCGTGTTGACGCCGGTTACGGAGACGCCGTCCGCGGGCCCGCACGTGCAGCCCGAACAGCGCCGGTAGCGCAAAAAGTTGTGGAGCCACCCAGGGGAATCGAACCCCTGACCTATTCATTACGAGTGAATTGCTCTACCGACTGAGCTAGGGTGGCGCGCCCCACCGAGGCGGGGCGGGACGAGTCTACGGGACGCGTCCGGCGCAACCAAAGTCAGTTCCGTTGTCCGGCCCGCAGAGCCTGACCCATGGTCGCCACCATGGCGTCGACGGCGAACTTCGGCTTGACGTTGGTGGCCAGTGCCTCGCGGCAGGCCAGCACCGCCTCGATGCACCGCAGCAGCTGGTCGGCGGGCACGTGAGCGGCCATCGCGGCGGCCTTGTCACTCATGTCCGGATGGTTGGCGGCGGCCACGCCCGTCGCGCCCGACGACACCAGCAGCGCATCACGGAAATAGGTGGCCAGGTCGATCAGCGCGCGGTCCAGCGCGTCGCGCGACGCCCGGGTCTGCCGCGACTTCTGCCGCTTCTCGAGGTCCTTCAGAGCGCCCGCGGCGCCCCGCAGTGCCCCCGCCGCGCCCTTACCGGTACCACCGGCGCCCAGCGCGGTCTTGAGCTCCTCGGTCTCGGCCTCGTTGCGGCCGGCCGTCAACGCGACGGCCTCGGTCTCGGCGGCCGCGACCAGCTCCTCCACGGCCGCGTACGCGCGCGCCGGCGTCGCGGCATCGCGGGCGAGGCCCAGGGCCCGCTCCCGGCGTGATCGCGCGTCCGGATCGGTCGCAAGGCGGCGCGCCCGGCCGACGTGTCCCCCGCTGACCGACGCCGCCCAGCGCGCGTCGGCCTCGGACAGCCCGTCGTTGTCCATGAGTACCTGCGCGATGGCGTCGGCCCGCGGCGTCGTCAACGCCACGTGCCGGCACCGCGACCGCAGCGTCACCGCGATGTCCTCGGGATCGACCGACGGCGCGCACAGCAGGAACACCGTCGACGGCGGCGGCTCCTCGACGACCTTCAGCAGCGCGTTGGCGGCGCCCTCGGTGAGCCGGTCGGCGTCTTCGACGACGACGATCTGCCAGCGGCCGGTGCCGGGCCGCCGGGACGCGGTCTGCACGATGGCGCGCATCTCGTCGACACCGATCGACAGCCCCTCGGGAATCACGCGCCGGACGTCGGCGTGCGTGCCCGCCATGGTCGTCGTACACGCGCGGCAGGCGCCGCACCCCGGACCGCCTTCGGCGGCCTCCGCAGTGCACTGCAGCGCCGCCGCAAAGCACACCGCGGCGATGGACCGGCCCGAACCGGGCGGCCCCGTGATCAACCACGCATGCGTCATGCTGCCGGTTGTGAGCCCGCTGTGAGCCGAATCACCCCGGGCCGCCCGCGCTGCGGCCACCAACTCGGCTTCCACGGCATCCTGGCCGACCAAACGCGAGAAAACTCCGCTCATCGCGCCCCACAGTAACCGGCGCGGACGACACGAACCTGCGCGCAGCGGCAATATCCGTCGCCCTGGCCGGATACGGTTAGCGGGTGGCCACCGATGTAGAGCGCATCGGGCGAATCAGGGGGTTCGTCCGATGGGTGGCGCGCACCCCGTGGCCGGTGTTCACGCTGAGCCTGCTGCAGGCCGACATCATCGGCGCCCTGTTCGTTCTGGGCTTCCTGCGGTTCGGTCTGCCGGCCGAAGATCGCATCCAGCTGCAGGACCTGCCGGCGGTGAACCTGGCGGTGTTCCTGGCCGTCCTGTTCGTCTCGTTCGTGGTGGCGGCCTGGCTGAGTCTGCGGCTGCTGATCCCCGTGATCCGCTGGCAACGGCGCGACACGCTGCACGGCGACGCCGACGACCCCGCATTCACCGAGCTGGCCCGCACCCGGGCGCTCAAGATGCCGTACTACCGGACGCTGATCAGCGTCGGGAACTGGTTCCTCGGCTCGGTGGTGTTCATCATCGCCAGCTGGCCGGTGGCGAGCCGCTCGGCGCCGTTCGTCGCCGTGGCCAGCGCGCTCGGCGCCACCGCCACCGCGATCATCGGCTACCTGCAGTCCGAGCGCGTGCTGCGCCCCGTCGCGGTCGCGGCGCTGCGCGACGGCGTGCCCGAGAACTTCCGGGCCCCCGGCGTCATCCAGCGCCAGGTCCTGACCTGGGTGCTGTCGACGGGCGTGCCGCTGCTGGCCATCATCGTGGCCCGGCTGGCCGGCCAGTACACGACCTTCATCGCCCAGAACGACCAGCTCAACACCCCCATCCTGCTGCTGGCGATCACCGCGCTGGCCGTCGGCCTGGCCGGCAACGTCCTGGTCGCCATGTCCATCGCCGACCCGCTGCGCCAGCTGCGCTGGGCCCTGGGTGAGGTGCAGCGCGGTAACTACAACGCGCACATGCAGATCTACGACGCCAGCGAGCTGGGCCTGCTGCAGGCCGGGTTCAACGACATGGTGCGCGACCTGTCCGAGCGGCAGCGCCTGCGCGACCTGTTCGGCCGCTACGTCGGCGAGGACGTCGCGCGCCGCGCCCTGGAGCGCGGCACCGAGCTGGGCGGCCAGGAACGCGACGTCGCGGTGCTGTTCATCGACCTGATCGGGTCGACGCAGCTGGCGTCGACGCGGCCCGCCGCCGAGGTGGTGTCGATCCTCAACGAGTTCTTCCGGATCATCGTCGACACCGTGAACCGGCACGGCGGGTTCGTCAACAAGTTCCAGGGTGACGCGGCGCTGGCCATCTTCGGCGCCCCCATCGAGCACCCGGACGCCTCCGGTGCCGCGCTGGCCGCGTCCCGTGATCTGCACGACGAACTGGTGACGGTGCTGGGCACCACGGAGTTCGGTATCGGCGTATCGGCGGGCCGCGCCATCGCCGGCCACATCGGCGCGCTGGCCCGCTTCGAGTACACCGTGATCGGCGACCCGGTGAACGAGGCCGCCCGCCTGACCGAGCTCGCCAAGCTCGAAGAGGGCCACGTGTTGGCATCGGCGATCGCGGTCAGCGGTGCGCTGGACGCCGAGGCACTGTGCTGGGACGTCGGCGAGACCGTCGAGCTGCGCGGCCGGTCCGCGCCCACACAGCTGGCGCGGCCGCTGTCGCTGGCGTCGCCGCGGCCGGCTCCCGAAACCGAAGCCGCCAGCTAGGCCGGACGCCGATCAAGCAGCGAGGTACGAGCTGCGTTGAGAAGTCCGGCAAATGTGCCTAGGCCTTCTTCGCGGCGGCCTTCTTCGCCGGCGCCTTCTTGGCGGCCGTCTTCTTCGCCGCCGTCTTCTTGGCAGCGGTCTTCTTCGCCGCCTTCTTCACCGGACCACGAGCGCGCCTGTCCGACAACAACTCCGAGGCCCGCTCGTCGGTGATCGACATGACGTCGTCGCCCTTGCGCAGGCTGGCGTTGGTCTCACCGTCGGTGACGTACGGACCGAAGCGGCCGTCCTTGATGACCATCGGCTTGCCCGACACCGGATCGGTGCCCAGCTCACGCAGCGGCGGCGTGGCAGCGCCCTGGCGCCCACGGCGTTTCGGCTCGGCGTAGATCTTCAGCGCCTCTTCGAGCGTGACGGTGAACATCTGCTCTTCGGTGGCCAGTGAGCGAGAATCGCTGCCGCGCTTGAGGTATGGGCCGTAGCGGCCGTTCTGCGCGGTGATCTCCTCGTTGCTCTCCGGATCGACACCGACGACGCGAGGCAACGACAGCAGCTTCAGCGCGTCCTCGAGCGTGACGGTCTCCAGATCCATTGAGCGCAACAGAGATCCGGTCCGCGGCTTGGGGCCGACGGGCTTCTTGGTCTTCTTCGCACCGGTGCCGGCATCCGGCTCCTCCGGCGGCGCCGGCAGCACCTCGGTGACGTACGGGCCGTAACGCCCGTCCTTGGCGACGATCTCGTGCCCGGTCTCCGGGTCGACACCGAGCACCCGGCCCTCTTGCGGTGTGGCGAAGAGCTTTTCGGCCAGCTCGAGGGTCAGCTCGTCGGGCGTCAGATCGTCATTGAGGTTGGCGCGCTGCGGTTTCAGCTCACCGGGGTTCTCCTCATCGGCGATCATGCGCTCGAGGTACGGCCCGTTGCGACCGACGCGGACGTTGATGGCTCGGCCTTCGGCGTCGTCGAACAGCTTGATGGAGTTGACTTCTCGCGCGTCGATGCCTTCGAGGTTGACGCCGACGAGCTTCTTCAGGCCACCCTCGCGGGCCACCGAGCCCTCGACGCCGTGGTCGCCGCCGAAGTAGAAGTTGGTCAGCCAGTTGGTGCGCTGCTCGTTGCCGGCGGCGATCTCGTCGAGTTCGTCCTCCATGGCGGCGGTGAAGTCGTAGTCGACCAGGCGCCCGAAGTGCTGCTCGAGCAGCCCGACGACCGCGAACGCCACCCAGGCCGGCACCAGGGCGCTGCCCTTCTTATAGATATAGCCGCGGTCCTGGATGGTCTTGATGATCGACGAGTACGTCGACGGGCGACCGATGCCCAGGTCTTCCAGCGCCTTGATCAGCGAGGCCTCGGTGTACCGGGCCGGCGGATTGGTGGTGTGCCCGTCGGCGGTGAGCTCGGCGGCATCCACGCGCTGACCCTGGGTCAGATTGGGCAGGCGGCTCTCGGCGTCGTCGGCCTCGCCCCCGGCCTGTTCGTCGAGGCTCTCGACGTAGGCCTTGAGGAAGCCGGCGAAGGTGATGGTGCGGCCGGAAGCGCTGAACACCACCTGTTCGCCCGTGCGGGCCTGGCCGGAAATACGGAGAGAAAGCGTCGTGCCGCGGGCGTCGGCCATCTGTGAGGCGACGGTGCGCTGCCAGATCAGCTCGTACAGCCGGAACTCGTCGGTGTCCAGGGCGCCGTGCAACTGGCCCGGCGTCTGGAACACGTCACCGGCGGGCCGGATGGCCTCGTGTGCCTCTTGGGCGTTCTTGACCTTGCGGGTGTACTGCCGCGGCGTCGGATGCACGTACTCGGGGCCGTACAGCTGCCCGGCCTGGGTGCGCGCGGCGTTGATCGCCGACTCCGACAACGTCGTGGAGTCGGTACGCATGTAGGTGATGTAGCCGTTCTCGTACAGCCGCTGCGCGATGCTCATGGTGCGCTCGGAGGAGAACCGCAGCTTGCGGCCGGCTTCCTGCTGCAGCGTCGAGGTCATGAACGGGGCGTAGGGCTTGCGCGTGTACGGCTTCTGCTCCACCGAGCTGACGGTCAGCGACTCGCCGCGCAGTCCGGCGGCCAGGGCGCCCGCCGCGGCCTCGTCGAGCACCAGCACCTCGTCGGGCTTCTTGACCGCGCCGAGCGAGTCGAAATCGCGGCCCGTGGCGACGCGCCGGCCGTCGACGGTGTTGAGCTTGGCGGTGAACTTGGGCGGGGACGCCTCGGGGTCGGAGACGCTGGCGTCCAGTTCCGCCGTGACGTCCCAGTAGCCGGCGCTGCGGAACGCCATACGTTCCCGCTCGCGCTGCACGATGATCCGGGTCGCGACCGACTGCACACGGCCGGCCGACAGCTTCGGCGCGACCTTCTTCCACAGCACGGGACTGACCTCGTAGCCGTAGAGCCGGTCGAGGATACGACGGGTCTCCTGCGCGTCGACCAGGGCGATGTCCAGGTCGCGCGGGTTCTCGGCGGCGGCCAGGATGGCGGGCTCGGTGATCTCATGGAACACCATGCGCCGGACCGGCACCTTGGGCTTGAGCGTCTCGAGCAGGTGCCACGCGATGGCCTCCCCCTCGCGGTCACCGTCCGTCGCGAGGTAGAGCTCGTCGACACCCTTGAGCAGGTCCTTGAGCTCGGTGACCGTGGCCTTCTTGTCGGGGCTGACGATGTAGAGCGGCTCGAAGTTGTCGTCGACGTTCACGCCGAGGCGCGCCCAGGGCTCACCTTTATATTTGGCCGGCACGTCCGCGGCGTTGCGCGGGAGGTCGCGAATGTGTCCGCGCGACGATTCGACGACATAGTTGGAGCCGAGGTAACCGGCAATCTTGCGCGCCTTGGTAGGCGACTCGACTATGACGAGTCGCCGGACCCGGCTGCCGCTACCGGCACCATCGAGGTCAGCCACCGTATCTATACGCTCCACTTCTTGGTCGGCACTAGGACACCGAATGAATGCCTAACGGTCATCCGGTTCCAAGGCAAGTCACAATTTGACACTCCGCGCGAGCCTACGCAAACCGGATGCGGCCAAAATATACGGGCTGCATCCCCTAAATCCGGGGCCATTGGAGAAACGCCTCCGTGAACCCGGGCGGCTCGCCCACGTTCTCTACCAGGCGCAACAACCTCCGACGGCCGCTGATCCGCAGGGCCGGATGGTGACCCCGCGTCCCGATCAGGGTCGGCGCGATACCGACTCGCATAAGTGCCGACGCCAACGTCGAATGGGTATCCGGTGCGTGCGGATCCAAACCCAACAGGTAGCCGTTCGGTTCCGCGGTACCCGCGGCCAGCACCCACGCGCGCAGCTCCCGGGGGCCCGGCAACCACCCGTCGGGCACGGTTTTGACCGCACCGCGCGTCCAGTCCTGCGCCATCCGGGCCAGCCGGGCGTCGGCCTCGGTGCGCACCAGCGGCGTCTTCTCGTCGGTGTGGGTGATCTCGGGCTTCAGGCCCGCCTCGGCGATCATCTCGGCCAGCGCCTCGGCCCGCCACAACGCGTCGACGACGACGGAGAGCCGGACTCTGGCTTCCCCAGCCATCACCACCTGTCCCGGCGCGGCGAGCAACCCGGTCAGGTCGGCGACCGCAGGCGGCACCGACTCGGCCGAGAAGAAGGACAGCTGACTCACCCTGCCGACAGTAGGCCAGCTCACACCAAAAGGCAGGGAGGCCGGGCGCGACCTACCCGGCGATGCGAAACGCCCCCACTTCGTCGCTGACGATGCGGGGGCGTTCGACGGAGTCTGTGAACCTCAGACGGTGCGGACGTTCAGAGCCTGCGGACCCTTGGGGCTCTGCTCGATCTCGAAGTCGACCTTCTGATTCTCCTCAAGGGTGCGGAACCCGTTGGATTGAATCTGCTTGTAGTGGACGAAGACGTCGCCTCCGCCGCCTTCCTGCTCAATGAAGCCGTAACCCTTCTCCGGGTTGAACCACTTCACAGTCCCCTGTGGCATTTGTCCTTCATTTCCTTCTGTTACTGCGGGTGCGGTCCACCGAGTCTTCCGGCGTACCGGGAACGCAGGCGACGTTCCCGGGTGCGGACACACGAACACAGAAGCTGCGACCAAGATCAGTCAACCATGTTCCACGCTGCCGCAACAGTCGCACAGCGAACTGTGGTTAACAATTCATCTTGTGACGCAGGGACAGTCGAACTTCGGCCGCACGCTGTTGTCGGCTGCGCTGGACGGCACGCCGGCCGGCGAGCAGCCGCTGCGGCACGTCGCCGACCTGCCGCCGCGACAGGCGCGCCGAATGCCCTGGCCCACTTGGGTTGGCGCCGAGGTGGCGCAGGCCTTCACCGATCGTGGTGTGGCACAGCCGTGGTCGCACCAGGTGGCCGCGGCCGAGTTGGCACATGCCGGGCGGCATGTGGTGATCGCGACGGGCACGGCGTCCGGTAAATCCCTGGCCTACCAACTGCCGATCCTGCATGCGTTGCAAACCGATGCGCACGCCCGCGCCCTGTACCTGTCCCCCACCAAGGCGCTGGGCCACGACCAGTTGCGGGCCGCGCAGTCGCTGTGCGCCACGATTCCCGGCCTCAGCAACACCGCACCGTCCGCCTACGACGGCGACAGCTCAACCGAGGCAAGGCAATTCGCCCGGGAGCGATCCCGATGGATCTTCTCGAATCCCGACATGGTGCACCTGTCCCTGCTGCGCAACCATTCCCGGTGGGCGGTGTTCCTGCGGCAGCTCGAGTACGTCGTGATCGACGAATGCCACTACTACCGCGGCATTTTCGGTTCCAATGTCGCGATGGTGCTGCGCCGGCTGCTACGGCTGTGCGACCGGTACGGGTCCGCACCCACGGTGGTGTTCGCCAGCGCGACCACGGCCGCCCCGGCGCAGACGGCGTCCGAGCTGCTCGGCCAGACCGTCACCGCCATCACCGAGGACGGCTCGCCGCACGGCGGCCGCACGGTGGCGCTGTGGGAGCCCGCGCTGCTCACCGATCTGATCGGCGAGAACGGTGCCCCGGTGCGCCGGGCCGCGGGCACCGAGGCCTCGCGCGTGATGGCCGACCTGATCGCCGAAGGCGCCCGCACCCTGACCTTCGTCCGTTCGCGCATCGGCGCCGAGTTGACGGCGCTGGGCGCGCGGGCCCGGCTGGAGAACGTCGCACCCGACCTGGCCCCGCTGGTGGCGTCGTACCGCGCGGGGTATCTCGCCGAGGACCGCCGGGCGCTGGAACATGCACTGACGGAAGGCGAATTGCGTGGCCTGGCGACCACGAACGCGCTGGAACTCGGCGTCGACATCGCCGGACTGGACGCGGTGGTGCTGGCCGGGTTCCCCGGCACGGTGGCGTCCTTCTGGCAGCAGGCCGGCCGGGCCGGACGGCGCGGTCAGAGCGCGCTGATCGTGCTGATCGCGCGCGACGACCCGCTCGACACCTATCTGGTGCACCATCCCGCCGCGCTGCTCGACAAACCCATCGAGCGGATCGTCATCGATCCCGCCAATCCCTTCGTGCTGTCCCCGCAATTACTGTGCGCGGCAACCGAACTCCCACTGACCCCGGCCGAGGTGCGGATGTGGGACGCCGAAGCGGTGGCCGAATCCCTCGTCGACGACGGCCTGCTGCGCAAGCGTCCCGCCGGCTACTTCCCGGCGCCCGGCGTGGATCCGCATCCCGCCGTGGACATCCGGGGCTCGTCCGGCGGGCAGATCGCCATCCTGGAGTCCGGAACCGGACGCATGCTGGGCAGCACCGGCGCCGGGCAGGCACCGGCCTCGGTGCATCCGGGCGCCGTCCACCTGCACCAGGGTGAGACGTTCCTGGTCGACGCACTCGACTTCGAGGCCGGCGTCGCCTTCGTGCACGCCGAGGATCCCGGGTACACCACGTCGGCCCGGGAGGTCACCGATATCAGCGTGCGCGGTACCGGAGAGATCCACCGGTTCGGGCCCGTCGCCATCGGCCTGGTCCCGGTGTCGGTGTCCAACACCGTCGTGGGCTTCCTGCGCCGGGCCATGGACGGCACCGTGCTCGATTTCGTCGACCTGGACATGCCGACCCGCACGCTGGACACCATGGCGGTCATGTGCACCATGACCCCGGAGATATTGCTGGACAAGGGGATTGATCCGCTGCGCGTACCCGGTGCACTGCACGCTGCCGAGCATGCCGCGATAGGCCTGCTGCCGCTGGTGGCCAGCTGCGACCGGGGCGACATCGGTGGGGTGTCGACCGCGGCCGGCCCCGCCCCCGGCGACTTGTCCGGCCTGCCAACGATTTTCGTGTACGACGGCTATCCGGGCGGCGCCGGGTTCGCCGACCGCGGGTTCCGGCAGCTGTCCACCTGGTGGGCCGCGACGGCCGCGGCGATCGCCGCGTGTGAGTGCCGTCACGGTTGCCCCTCCTGTGTGCAATCGCCCAAGTGCGGCAACGCGAACGATCCCCTGGACAAAGCCGGTGCTGTCCAGGTACTTCGCCTGGTAGTGGACACTTTGGCAGCCCACGGCAGGTAGGCGGCAGGCCGCAGCCGGGCAGAGCAAAGAGCGCCGAAACGGATAAACTACGACCATGACGGACGACTGGCTCCTCGTCGAGACCCTCGGCGCCGAACCTGCCGTCGTCGCGTTGGGGCAGCAAACCCAGGACATGGTTCCCATCAGCACTTTCCTGCGGCGCAACGCGAGTCTGATGGCCATCCAGTCGGCGATCGGGGAAACCGTCCGCGCGGGCCTGCCACTGACGAGCATCACACCCAAGAGCGACCGGGTGATCCGGACCGAAGTGGTGCAGATGACCGACGGCCGCATCCATGGCGTCCATGTCTGGGTCGGCGCTCCCGATGCCGACCCACCGGACCGGATGATCCCCGGTCCTCTGAAGTGGGACCTGACCAACGGCATCGCGACCGACACCATGGAGTCGCTGGCCAACAGCGGCCTCAACCCGGCGGCCGAGGCCACCCACGGCCGGGCGTTCGCCGACGACCTGCAGACCCGCAAGCTCAACCCGAACGAGGCGCGGGTCATCTCGGCCGTGCTCAAACCCGAACCGGGCCAAACCTTCACCAGCACTTGGGAAATGACCGACTTCCGGGGCCGGCCCATCAGCGTCGGATTCGCCGCGCGGGTGCTCAACGAGCCCGACGAGGACGACCGAGATCGGCTGATCTGCCGGGCCATGAACTGGCGCGGCGTGCGCGACACTTCGGCGGCCACCCCGCTCGACCGGGCGCAGCAGCTCGCGGGCGGCCCGGCCGTTCCCGGCGTGTACCGGGCCTTGGTCGATCTGAACACCTGGAAGCTCATCAAGTGGGTCGACGAGCCCTGTCCGCTCTTCGACTGGAGCGCCGACGCGACGTCCGAAACCGTGGTGCACCCCAACGAGATCGCCGAGATGGCCGTCATGACGGTCGAATTCGGCAGCGGACCGACATCGCGGGTGCTCCGGTTGCGCGCCAACGACGGCGGGTGGGTGCCGATTCACGTCACCGCGCACCGGCTCCAGGTCGCCGACGACACCTTCGCCGGCCTGCTGTCCCTGCGACTGCCCACCTACGGAGAGCTGGTGGCAGCCGGGGACCGGCTGAACGACGACGTGCCGGAATCCTGACCCAGACGAGTTCTATTCGGCGCCAGCCGGATTCGACCCGTCGAACGGCAGCAGGCGCCGCGCACCCGGCCCTTCGGCGGCGAGCGTGTCGCCGGGGTTGATGACCAGACAATGGTTGAGCGAGATACACCCGCACCCGATGCACTGGTCCATCTCGGACTGCAGCCGCTCCAATTCGAGCTGCCGTTCACGCAGTTGCGCCCGCCACCGCTTGTTGAGCCTGGTCCAGTCGCGCAATGACGGCATCCGGTCGTCGGGCAGCGTCTGAAAGTGCTCGGCCACCTCACTGAGCGGAATGCCGAGCCGCTTCGCCACCTGGATGACGGCGATGCGGCGCTCGAGGTGACGCGGGTACAACCGCGTCCCGCCCGACGTGCGTTCGGGGTGGATCAGCCCCTTTCGCTCGTAGAAGTGCAACGCGGACGCGGAGACTCCCGTCCGCTTGACGATCTCCCCGATGGTCAGGAGGTCGGTCGGACCCATACGCTTGATCTCAACCATAGTTGAGATTCTACGGTAGTGACATGGCAAGTGACACAACGACCGATCGGCCCGGGTGGGGTGACCTCTTCTTCTGCGTCCTCCTGATCGTTGTGACCATCGCGCTGCCGTCAGCCTGGCCCGGCGCGGGCCCGGCCGTGCGCGTCGCCGAGGTGCCAGCGACCGAATCGCACCGGCACCTCCACGTCGACCACCACATCCAGCCGCTGCACCGCGCAGTTACCAACCCGGCTGCCCATGGCTTCGGCAACCGCGACCGCCCGGCCACAGGACTGACTGGGTCCGGCAACCAGTGCGCCCGCGGCGGCGAGTGCGGCCAGGTCGGCCGCTGACTGGGCGCGATGCCGGCCGATCACCGCGGCGCCCACGGCGGCAGCCCCCGTCATGAGCCCGATCAGCACCACGATGAGCGCGACCGCGAACACCGTCGCCGAGCCCCGTTCGTCACGCACCAGGTTCGGGTGCCGCCACGGCCTCGGCCCCCACGGTGACGCCGGGCAGCAACGGTGCGGGAACGCGGACCCGCGCGACGATTCGCCCGCCGTCGCGTCGCACCTCAACCGAGGCCCCGTCCGGGCCGGTGCGCCGGGCCGTGTCGACGGCGGCACGGTCGTCACCGCGGGCCGCGAGACGGGCCGCTTCCCGGGCCGCGTCGATGCAGCGCACCTGCGCCGAGACCGCGCCGAGCCCACCGATACCGAGCACTGCGACCGCGATGAGTGCGGCAACCGAGAACGCCGCCTCGACCGTGACGCCACCCCGGTCATCACTTGGTGGTGAGGGCACGGGCGATGATGTTGGTCAGGGCGCTGACAATCGAGTCCCCCGTGACCACCGTGTAGAGGATGGCGCCGAACGCCGCAGCCGCCACCGTCCCGATGGCATATTCGACGGTCGACATCCCGCTCTCGTCGGTGAGCAGCATGGTCACGCGGGCCTCGAGCGCGCGAAAGCTGGTCATCTTCATGGTTTTTCCTCCCCTTGTTGCGATCAGTTGTTGCGATCAGAACACCCCGGACCGGAACACGTCACCGGCCAGGCCGGCGACCACCGGCACGATGCCGAGACAGACGAATGCCGGCAGATAACAGAGCCCGAGGGGCCCGGCGATCAACACATTGGCCCGCTCGGCGGCCGCGTCCGCCGCATCACCGGCGTCGGCCCTGGCCTGCTCGGCCAGTTCGGCGACGCCCTGCGCCATCGCGGCGCCCGACGACGCCGACCGCCGCGCCAGCCGGAGCAGTGCGATCACGTGCGGGTCCGTACCACGACTCGGCTCCGCCCAGGCCGTCGCGGGGCCGGCACCCAGTGCCAGAAGTTCGGCCGCGCGGCGCAGGACGCCCGCCAGATCAGCCGGTGCCGACGCGACCGCCGCCCCGGCCGCCGCACCGGTCGCCATGCCGGCCGAAAGGCAGGCTGCCAGCACGTCCAGGCTCGACGGCACCGCCAGCGGGTCGTCCGGCGCCGCGGTCGGCGAGAACCGGTCCGGCGGACGGGGCCGGATTCGGTACACCGCTGGGCCGGGGATCAGCAGAATCGCCACGGCGAGCAGGAGAACCGGCACCGCGCTCATCGCTGTGCCCGCGCGATGATCCGGTCCGACCACAGCAGCCCGAGGCAGCACAGCACCACACCGATCGTCAGCACCGCCGCGCCGTCACCCAGCAGGAAGCGCACGGGATGCGCACCGATCAACTGTCCCAAGACAATTCCGAGTGCGGGCAGCCCGGACAGCACGGCCGCCGTCGTGCGGGCCCCGGCCATCCCCGCCCTGATCCGCGAGGAGAAACGTTCGCGCGCAACGACGTCACGTTCGGCGGCGCGCATCAGCGGGGCGATGGCCAAGCCATGGTCGAGCGCCAGTTGCCAGTACACCGCCAGCCGCTGCCAATGGGCGGGCAGCGCCGACGATCCCGCGACGGCACGCAGACCGGCAGAGACATCGGCGCCCAGGCGGGCCCGCGCCGCGACCTCGCCCAACGCCGCGGACACCGGTCCGCCGACCTCATGAGCCGCGGCATCGAACGCCGCGACCGGATGCGCCCCGGCACGCAGTTCCCCGACCAGGATGCCGAGTGCGCCCTGCAGCGTCTGAGCTTCCCGGGCGCGCAGCGCGGCCTGCCGCGAGCGCCGCCACCGGAGCCCCGCGGTGCCGACCACGGCCGAGCCGGCCAGCATCACCGGCATCGGCAGGACGACGAGCGCCACCACGGCGGCCACTGCCGCCACCGGCCAGAGCAGGCGAGGTCCAGATCGCACCAACCGTTTTCTGTGCCCGAGGCGCCCGGCGCCGCCCGCCGGTGGCGCGACCAGCACGGCCAGTGCCAGCAGCAGCGCGGGACTCACGACCGGCCCCGCGCAGTCAGCAGCTCACCCAGCGCGGGCAGGCCAGGGCCCGCGCCGCGGTCGACGTGCCAGGCGGTCACGACCGTCACGGTCCCGTCCGGGGCGCGGCGCAGCACCGCGATCTCACTCAGGTGCCGACGCCCGTCCCGGGCTCGCGCGGTGTGCAGTACCACCTGGCACGCGGCCGACAGTTGCGAATGCAGCGCCGCCCGGTCCAATCCGCCGACCGCTGCCAACGCCTCCATGCGGGCGGGCACCTCGGCGGGACTGTTCGCATGCACCGTCCCCGCCCCACCCTCGTGACCGGTGTTGAGCGCGGCAAGCAGATCCACGACTTCCGCACCGCGCACCTCGCCGACGACGATCCGGTCAGGGCGCATCCGCAGCGCCTGCCGAACCAGGTCACGCACCGTCACCTCGCCCACGCCCTCGACGTTGGCGCCGCGCGCGACCAGCCGGACCAGGTGCGGATGTTGCGGCGCCAGCTCCGCGGCGTCCTCGACGCAGACGATCCGCTCGGCGGGATCGACGGCCCCGAGGAGCGCGGACAACATGGTGGTCTTCCCGGCACCGGTGCCGCCGGAGACCAGGAACGCCAGCCGCGCCGCGACGATGTCGGTGATCAGCGGGACGGCGGGCGGCGCGATGGCGCCGGATTCGACGAGTCCGGCCAGGTCCTGCGTCGCGGGCCGCAGCACCCGCAGCGAGAGGCAGGTACCTGCGGCGGCGATCGGCGGCAGCACGGCATGCAACCGCACGGTCAGACCACCGCCGATACCGCCGAGGTGGCCGTCGACCCAGGGTTGCGAATCGTCGAGCCGGCGCCCGATCGCCAGCGCGAGCCGTTGCGCCAGGCGCTGCACCGCGTCCTCATCCGGAAATCTGATCGTGCTGCGGCGCAACCCGTTTCCGTCGTCGACCCACACCTCGTCGGGCGCGCTGACCAGCACGTCGGTGGTGCCCGGTGCCCGCAGGAGCGGTTCCAGAATCCCGGCACCGGTCAGCTCGGTCTGCAGCAGCCGCATGCCGGCCAGTACGTCGCTGTCGGCGAGTACGCCGCCGGACTCAGCTCGGATGGCCGCAGCCACCGCGTTGGGGTGCAGGGCACCGCTGGTCTGCGCGGCCAGTCGTTCCCGGACCCGATCCACCAACGACGACGTCACGCCGCCTCCCCGGGCTGTCGGCCCAGCACCGTGAGTACGCGGCGGGCGGCCACGGCCAGCGGTGACCGGCTCCGCAGACTCCGGCCGAGACCGCCCCGCTCGAGCGCGCCGTCGAGGTTGCTCTCGGCCCGCATGGCCGCCAGCAGCGGCAGCCCGAGGATCGTCGCCATCTCCGCGGCGCGCAGCCCGCCGGGCGCAGGACCCCGCACCACCAGGCCGACGTTCGGGTTGACGGCCGTCACCCAGTCGGCCACGACCCGGGTCGCGGCGCAGGCCCGCACCTCTGCCGGCGCCACCACGACCACCAGATCGGCTGCAGCCAGGACGGTCTCGGCGGCAGCGGAAGACTGTCGTGGCACATCGCAGATGACGGTTGCGCCGGCGCGGCTTCCGGCCTCGACGACCGCCGCGAGCGCCGTCGGCCTCAGCTCGACGCCGGTGCGGCCCGTCGACAGCACCACCACCCCGCGCCGGCGCGGGAGCGCATCGCGCAGGGCCGGATAGCTGAGCCGTCCCCCTGCCGCCGCCAGGTCCGGCCAGCGCAGGCCGGCATCGCACTCGGCACCGAGGGCGAGATCGATACCGCCGCTCCAGGCGTCGACGTCGACGAGCAGGCACTCATGGTCCGGTTCTCCCGCGGCCTGCGCCAAGGCGATCGCGAACACCGACGCGCCGCCGCCGCCACGTCCGCCGATGACGGCGACCACGGCGCCGCGGCGCCCGTCGGATTCGCCGGCTGCGGCATCCGCCAGGACACCGACCAGAGCCGACTCCCCGCCGGGCAGGGTGATGACCTCCTGTGCACCGATCACCATCGCGGCCTCGAACTCGCGGGAGCCGGGCGTATCGGTCGCGATCAAGAACACGGCGGGCCGTCGCGGCATCCCGAGCTCTCGGCAGCGCCGCGCTGCCGCGACGTCGAGCACCACTGCCGCGGCACCGACCCATGCCTTCCGGCCGGAGGGCTCCGCCGCGTACACCACTCTGATCCCCGCCGCCGCGGCGATGCGTTCGATCTCGTCGCGCAGTCCGGCGTCGGCGATCAACGCCAGGGCCCCGTTCGTCGTCATGGTTCCACCGTGATCCGCGGCAGGCCACGGCACCAGAGCCCGCCCCCAGAATGTGGATGAATCGCAAACTGTGGACAACTTTATTGACGCACTGGTGAGAATGTCGTTCCGCAACTTTTCACGGATGGGTCACGACTGTCGACGGGCCGGGCTCGCCAAGGCTCCGCCACAACGGGAACCGATGAATTCGGCGCTGGCGAAAATCTCGCCGAAGAGGCAACGCCTCCGGGAAAATGACCGCCCCCGAAAAAGGGACGACCCCCGCCAGGGGGGGAGGAGGCGGAGGTCGTCGTGGATCAGCCCCGGGGGGTCGGGCTGATGCACACCCGGCGCTGCCCGGGTAATGCCCACTATACACACGTCAACAGGGCTGTGCGCAACTGTTGATTGTCTGTGAAATGGGCGTGTCAGCACGTCAATCGCCACGATGGTCGACCCACCGGCGACCGACACGGCCACAGCGGCGCCCACCCGGCACCGGCGTTCCGGAGCATATGCTTGGAGCCGTGACCGCATCCGATCCGGCCGCCCAGGCCGCGGCCGCGCCGCGTCAGGAGGCCGAGTCGACCGGTCCGGTGCGCACCGCAGCCTTCTTCGATCTCGACAAAACGGTGATCGCCAAGTCCAGCACCCTCGCTTTTAGCAAACCTTTTTTCAACCAGGGACTGCTGAACCGGCAAGCCGTCCTCAAGTCCACCTATGCCCAGTTTCTGTTCCTGATGTCCGGTGCCGACCACGATCAGATGGACCGCATGCGGTCCTACCTGACGAACATGTGCACGGGCTGGGACGTCGAACAGGTCAAGTCGATCGTCGCCGAGACGCTGCACGACATCGTCGACCCCCTGGTCTTCGCCGAAGCCGCCAACCTGATCGCCGACCACAAGCTGTGCGGCCGCGACGTCGTGGTGGTCTCGGCGTCCGGTGAGGAGATCGTCGCGCCCATCGCCCGCGAACTCGGCGCCAATCATTCGATGGCCACGCGCATGGTGGTCGCCGACGGCAAGTACACGGGCGACGTCGACTTCTACTGCTTCGCCGAAGGCAAGGTCCAGGCGATCGAGGAACTCGCGGCCCGCGAGGGCTACGCACTGGAGCACTGCTACGCCTACTCGGACTCCATCACCGATCTGCCGATGCTCGCGGCCGTCGGCCACCCCGCCGTGGTCAACCCGGACCGCGCGCTGCGCAAGGAGGCCGTCGCCCGCGGCTGGCCGGTGCTGACCTTCACCCGTCCGGTCTCGCTGCGAGACCGGCTGCCGGCACCGTCGGGCGCCGCGGTGGCCACCACCCTGGCCGTCGGCGCCAGCGCCCTCGCGGCCGGCGCCGTGACGTACTCGCTGCTCCGTCGGCTGAGCTTCTGAAAGCTACTGGCGAGTTGCTGAGTGCCCTGGGATAACAATCACAAATCGCCGGTGATTGACCCTTGATGTGACTGCGGTCACGTAGTACAAAGGAAGCACGGAAGCCCCCCGAGGCCAAGACCGAACCGGAAGAGAAGGTTCGACCTCCCGAAGAGGGCATCCCAGCACGGAATACCGGCACCCACGCGGAGCACATACCGCGACAATGGTAAAAGCGTTGTGGGCCTGCGTAATTGCGAAAAGCGAACGGCTAAGAGAACTCCTTGGGTGGGGTTATAGTCGCAGCGCATTGCAGGGACGCCGAGGCCACCCACACAACCCGACAAGCACGCTTGGTAACCGGGGTTCCGTGCTAGCGGGCGGCGAGCCGAGTCAGATGCCCTCTGACGACGGAGCGCCGCCCGCTTTTATGTGTGCATGTTTGCTGGCGAGGGCCGCGAACCGAGCGCTACTTGGCCGAAGCCTGCGCAATCGACAGGGCCTCACGAGCCCCGGAATGCAGAGCGCGACTGCTGCAGATCAACCACGCCGTCAGCCCGTCGGCCGTGCCCGACGCGAAGCCCCGTGCCGCGGCACGATATTCGCCGACCTGACGCATCCAGTACATCTCGGGAACGCCGAGGCCGTGCGGGTCGAGACCACTCGACATGGTGATCAGCCGGGACACCGCGCGCGCCACCACACCGTCGGCCACCCCGAACGGAGCCAGGCTCAGGAGTTCGCCATGAGCGACGGCCGCGAGCACCGTCGCCGGCACCCGGCTCCCGCCGCCCACGATCTCGCCGAGCAGCTCCAGCCGCCGGCCCACGTCGGGATCATCGGTGCGGGGCCGGCCGAGCTGGTCCGGGTCCGTCAGATCCGCGGCCGCCAGGGAGTGCAGCCGGGCGATCGCCTGCAGCGGTGCCCGCTGCCAGACGCCGACGAGCGCCGTCGCACCACCTTCGAGCGCCTCGGCCACGCGCAGCGCGCCGGCCAGCACCGCGTCGGCGCGCTCACCTTTGGCCGGCGCCTCGCCGTCTTTACTGAAACTCAGGGATCCGCCGTCGAGCACCGACGACGCCCGGGCGGCCCGCATCGACGCCTCGGCCGCGGTGGCGGGCCAACCGCGCAAGTTCACCTTGTGCCGGTGGGCCCTGCCGAGCGCTTCACGCGCCTCGTCTCCGGCCTCGGCCACGCCGGGGAGTTCGGCCAACGGAGCCAGCGGGTCAGGTGCAGCCACGTCCGCACACGGTAGTGCCACCGGGTGGCCACCACCAACGTCCCGGTGGCGGGTCACCTCCAACGTCATTGCAACGTGCCAGTGACTACGCTCACAGCCATGACACAAGACACCGCTGTGCCACAGGCTTACCCGCCGCCTGCCGAGTTCGCCGCGCAGGCCAATGCCACCGCTGCGCTGTATCAAGAGGCCGACGCCGACCGCCTGGATTTCTGGCGCCGCCAGGGCGAGCGGTTGTCCTGGGCCACCCCGTTCACCGAGGTCCTGGACTGGTCGAATGCGCCGTTCGCCAAGTGGTTCGGCGACGGCAAGCTCAACGTCGCCTACAACTGCGTCGACCGCCACGTCGAGGCCGGCAATGGTGACCGGGTCGCGATCCACTGGGAAGGCGAGCCGGTCGGCGACGCCCGCGACATCACCTACGCCCAGCTCAAAGACGAGGTCAGCAAGGCCGCCAACGCGTTGAGCGCCCTGGGCCTGCAAGCGGGCGACCGTGTCGCCATCTACATGCCGATGGTGCCCGAGGCCATCGTGGCGATGCTGGCGTGCGCGCGCCTGGGTGTCATGCACTCGGTCGTGTTCGCCGGCTTCTCGGCCACCGCTCTGGCCGCCCGCGTCGAGGACGCCCAGGCCAAGCTGGTCATCACGACCGACGGGCAGTACCGCCGCGGCCAGGCGGCCTCGCTCAAGTCCGCGGTCGACGAAGCCGTCACCGGCCAGCCGAGCGTCGAGCACGTCCTGGTGGTCAAGCGCACCGGCATCGACGTCGACTGGACCGACGGCCGCGACGTCTGGTGGCACGAGATCGTCGACTCGCAGTCGACCGAGCACAGCCCTGAGGCCTTCGACGCCGAGCAGCCGCTGTTCCTGCTGTACACCTCCGGCACCACCGGCAAGCCCAAGGG
Source organism: Mycobacterium sp. SM3041 (assembly GCF_039668335.1). Taxonomy (NCBI): domain Bacteria; kingdom Bacillati; phylum Actinomycetota; class Actinomycetes; order Mycobacteriales; family Mycobacteriaceae; genus Mycobacterium; species Mycobacterium sp. SM3041. The sequence goes on from NZ_JAYXBQ010000027.1 coordinate 91,316, forward strand.
CATCGTGCACACCAGCGGCGGCTACCTGACCCAGGCGTCCTACAGCCACCACAACGTCTTCGACATCAAGACCGACGACGTGTACTGGTGCACCGCCGACATCGGCTGGGTCACCGGGCACACCTACATCGTGTACGGCCCGCTTTCCAACGGCGTCACGCAGGTGGTCTACGAAGGCACCCCGACCTCACCCAACGAGCACCGGCACTTCGACATCATCGAAAAGTACGGCGTCACCATCTATTACACGGCGCCGACGCTGATCCGCACCTTCATGAAGCTGGGCCACCAGATCCCCGCGGCGCACGACCTGTCGAGCCTGCGGGTGCTCGGCTCGGTCGGCGAGCCCATCAACCCCGAGGCGTGGCGCTGGTACCGCGAACACATCGGCGCGGGCACCACCCCCATCGTGGACACCTGGTGGCAGACCGAGACCGGCGCCATCATGATCTCCCCGCTGCCCGGCGTCACCGCGGCCAAGCCCGGCTCGGCCATGACGCCGCTGCCCGGCATCAGCGCCAAGATCGTCGACGACGACGGCAACGAGCTGGTCCCCGGCGCCGACGAGGCAGAACACGTCACCGGCTACCTCGTGCTCGACAAGCCGTGGCCGTCGATGCTGCGCGGCATCTGGGGCGACGACGAACGGTTCAAGGACACCTACTGGTCCCGGTTCGCCGAACAGGGCTGGTACTTCGCCGGCGACGGCGCCCGCTACGACGCCGACGGCAACATCTGGGTCCTGGGCCGCATCGACGACGTCATGAACATCTCCGGGCACCGCATCTCCACCGCCGAGGTCGAATCCGCACTCGTCGGGCACGCCGGCGTGGCCGAGGCCGCCGTCGTCGGCGCCACCGACGCCACCACCGGCCAGGCCATCTGCGCGTTCGTCATCCTCAAGGAGTCGGCGCACGGCGGACCGGAGAACATGATCGAGGAACTGCGCGCCCAGGTGGCACGGGAGATCTCCCCCATCGCCAAACCCCGGGAAATCCACGTCGTGCCCGAGCTGCCCAAGACCCGTAGCGGCAAGATCATGCGCCGCCTGCTGCGCGACGTCGCCGAAGGCCGCGACCTCGGCGACACCTCCACCCTCGTCGACCCCAGCGTCTTCGAGGCCATCCGCGCCAGCAAGTAAGGCAGCACGCAGGGCCAGGCCGGCTCAGGCGATCGGCACGTAGCCGGCGCCGGGCCGGCTCTTGGCGTCGAGATCGGCGATCACCGCGTTGATCGACACCGTCACGGCCGGGGTGTGCAGCGGCACGTACTTGACGACGCATGTCGGCAGGTCGTCGCTGAACGCGCCGTGGATCATGCCGACCAGCTTGTTGTTCACCGTGACGGGCGCACCCGAGTCGCCCGGCTGGCCACACACCTGGTCCACGATGGTGCCCGGGTCCTGTCCGGGGCCCCACGTGACGCCGCACGTGTAGCCGGTGGTGCGGCCCAGCTTGCACGCCACCTGGCCGAAAGCCGGGTCCGGGCCGATGCCGTCGATCTGGAATCCGTTGACGGTGTTGAAGGGCTGCACCTTGGCCGGCTCGAACTCGATGACGGCGTAGTCCAGCGGCTGACTGCCGGCCACCATGACGCCCAGCGTGCCGCGGTTCTCGGCGCCCTCGGCCGACACCTCGTGGCCGGGCCCGCCGCAGTGCGCCGACGTGAAGCCGACCAGCTTGCCGCGGTTGTCATGACCGATCGTGGTCAGGGTGCAGAAGGTGTCACCGTCGACGACGATGCCCGAACCACCACCCAGCGGCACCGGGGCATCCGCGTGGGCCGGCACCCCGGCCGACGTGCCGAGCAGAGCAATGGCCGTCCCACACATCGCAGCAATCACGGGTGCCAAACGCATCGGGGCAGTGTATCCCTGGCCCGGATCGTTAAGCGGCGCCCCACGTGGCAACATATGCCAGGACTACACCGACGCCGGGAGGACGTGTTCGTGAGCAATGGCGATCGCAAGAATGGCCCCGTTCCAGCCACGGTGACCTCGATCCCACTGGTGGATCCGCATGCGCCCAAGGCCGATCCGTCGATCGGCGATCTGGTCAAGGAAGCCACCGCGCAGATGTCGACGCTGGTGCGGGCCGAGGTCGAGCTCGCGCGCGCCGAGATCACCGCCGACGTGAAGAAGGGCCTGACCGGCAGCGTCCTGTTCATCGCAGCCCTGGTCGTGCTCTTCTACTCGACGTTCTTTTTCTTCTTCTTCCTCGGCTCGCTGCTCGAGCTGTGGCTGCCGAGCTGGGCGTCGTACCTCATCGTCTTCGCACTGATGGTGCTGACGACGGGTGCGCTCGCGTTCCTGGGCTTCCTCAAGGTCCGCAAGATCCGCGGCCCGCGGGACACCATCGCCACGGTCAAGGAGGCCAAGGTGGCGCTGACGCCGGGGCACGACAAGCCGTCGAGTCAGATCACCGCCCGCACGGCTTCTAGCGACACCTCAGGCTGGTAGTGCCGCCACCTGATCCGTCGGTCGTCCGGATCGACGGTCCGTGGCGACACCTCCAGGTGCACGCGAACGGGATCCGCTTCCACGTCGTGGAGGCCGAGGGCTCCGAGCCCGAGGATCGGAACGCGGACGGTTCCTCCAACGCCGAGCGTCCGCTGGTCATCCTGCTGCACGGGTTCGCCTCGTTCTGGTACTCGTGGCGGCATCAGCTGCGCGACCTGCGCGGCGCCCGTGTGGTCGCGGTCGACCTGCGCGGCTACGGCGGCAGCGACAAACCACCGACCGGATACGACGGCTGGACGCTGGCCGGGGACACCGCCGGCCTGGTGCGGGCGCTGGGACACCACTCGGCCGTGCTGGTCGGACATGCTGACGGCGGCCTCGTGTGCTGGGCGACGGCGATGCTGCATCCGCGGGCGGTCCGGGGCATCGCGCTGGTCAGTTCACCGCATCCGGTGGCGCTGCGGTCCTCGACACTGACCGACAAGGGCCAGCGCGCGGCCCTGCTGCCGGCGATGCTGCGCAACCAGGTGCCGTGGTGGCCCGAGCACGTCCTGACCCGGCGCGGCGGTGCTGCCGTCGAGCAGCTGGTCCGCAGCCGCGCCGGCGCCGCCTGGCCGGCGTCGGCGGATTTCGCCCAGACCGCCGCGCACCTGCGCACCGCGATCCAGATTCCGTCGGCCGCGCACTCGGCGCTCGAGTATCAGCGGTGGGCGGCGCGCAGTCAGGTGCGCGGCGAAGGCCGGCGCTTCATGCGCGCGATGAAACAGCGCACCGCCGTGCCGGTCCTGCACCTGCACGGCACCGCCGATCCGTACGTGCTCGACGACCCGGTCCGCCGGACCCAGCGCTATGCCCCGCAGACCCGCTTCGTATCCGTGCCCGGCGCAGGCCATTTCGCGCACGAGGAGCAACCGTCGACGGTCACCTCGGAGCTGTCGACGTTCCTGCACCAGCTACCCGGCTGAGATGCACTTCCCGGTCGGCACCGCGTCCTGGTTGTCGACCTTGGCCATCTGCTTGGCCACCTCGTCGGCGGTGAGGACGAAGCCCGTGTCGGCGTCGTCGACCGCGGCGCCGAACACCACGCCGAGCACCTTCCCACTGCCGTCGATCAGCGGCCCGCCCGAATTGCCTTGGCGGACATTGCCTCTGATGGTGTAGACCTCACGCGTGACGGTCGTGGAGTGGTAGATGTCCGGACCGTTGAGCTTGATGACCTCGCGGATGCGCGCCGGAGTCGCGGCGAACTCACCGCCGCCCGGATAGCCCATCACCACGGCGCCGGTTCCGGTCGCGGCCTCCTGCATGTCGAACTTCAGCGGCGCCGCGGGCAGGTCGGGCGCGTCGAGGATCGAGATGTCGGCCTCGGGGTCGTACGACACGACCTTGGCGTCGTAGCTCTTGTCGTCGACCTGGACGGTGACGCTGTTGGAGCCGGCCACCACGTGGGCGTTGGACATCACCCGGCCGGGCGCCACCACGAAGCCGGTGCCCTCGAGCACCTTCTGGCAGCTCTGCGCGACACCGCGGATCTTCACGACGCTGCCCTTGGCCGCGGCCACCGCCGGATCGGCGACGAGCGCGGGGTCGGGTGCCGAGACGCTGACGATCGGGGTGCGGCCGAACGGCTGCAGCACCGACGGCAGGCCCGAGGTGTTCAGCAGCGCCGAGAGCCGCGTGGGTACGCGCTTGAGCCAGGCCGGTGCGAGGTCGTTGACCTCGGACAACACGCGCGAGCCGTTCACCGCGGCCGCCAGGTTCGGTTGGTCGGACGACGTCAGCGGGGTAGCCAGCAGCCAGGCGGCGACCAGGACCGCGACCAGTTGCAGGGCCATGCCGACGACCGAGTCGAACCCGCGCACCACTTCGTTGCGCATGGCGCCACGGACGGCGCGGCCCAGCACCACACCGGCGATCTCGCCGACCACGACCAGGCCCAGGATCAGGAACAGGGCGATGAAGAGCTTGCTGCGGGCGCCGTCGACGTGCGCCACGACATGCGGCGCCAGCAGCACACCGGCCACCGCGCCGAGCACCACACCGAGAAAAGACAGCAGCGAGCCCAGCGCCCCGGACCGCCAGCCCGAGACGGCGGCGACGAAGGCGACGGACAGAACGGCCAGATCCAGCCATTGTGAAGGTGTCATGGTTGATCCACACGGTAGCCGCTGGACTCGCCCAGCAGCGCCATTGCCGCGTCCAGTTCCTCGACGACGTCGGTGTTCCACGGCTTGGCCCAGCCTGCGACATCGAGCATCGCGGAGATCACCTGAGCGGTGAAGCCCCACACCAGCATCTGGTTGAGCAGAAATGCCGGGCCGGCGAACCGGCTGGTGTTCTCCTTGCGGTACACCATCAATCGGTTCTCGGGATTGACGAAGGCGCGCACCGGAACCCGCGCGACGATCGCGGTCTCCGCCGGGTCGACGGCGAGGACATGGCCGGGGTCGGGCGAGTACGCAAGCACCGGAACGACGTGAAAACCCGAGGGCGGGATGAACATTCGGTCCAGCTCCGCCAGTATGTGCAGCCGGGAGGGATCGATGCCGGTCTCCTCGTTCGCCTCCCGCAGGGCGGTGCCGATCGGACCGTCGTCCCCGGGATCGGATGCGCCTCCCGGAAAAGCCGCCTGTCCCGCATGGTGCCGCAACGTCGACGCGCGGACCGTGACCAGCAGGTCGGCGTCGGGCGGCAGGGCACCGGCCGGGGCGTCGGGCGCGCCCGAGAACAACACCAGGACGGCGGCGTCGCGTTTGGTGCCGGTCAGTGTCGCGGTGGCGCCGGCGGCGGTGATGGCCGCCAGCACGCTCTTCGGCACCCGGCGCCGGTAGGCCTGCGGCAGATCCGCCGCGTTGTCGACGAGGGGCCGCAGCCAGGCCGGGGCGGCCTGCGGGTTCAGCACACTCACCCCGACACTCCTAACTGTGGGTTCACTGCACTGGCGATCTCGTCGGCACTGGTGAACGGCCGGGGCAGGACCTGCGCCACGCTACCGTCCGGGCGCAGCAGCACGGTCGCAGGCATGACGTTCGGCACGCGCAGCGCGGCCGCGATCAGCCGCCGGCCGTCCTGCAACATCGGCAGCTTGACGCCCAGGTCGGCCAGCCGCAACAGCCCGGCGGTCTCGTTCTCGTCCTGATGCACGGTCAGCACCGTCACCTGCGCGCCCATCCGGCGCTGGTACTCGGCCAGTGCGGGCAGTTCGTCGGCGCACGGCCCGCACCAGTAGGCCCACAGGTTCAGCACGACGGCCCGGCCGGCCACGGCCTTGGCGACGTCGACGGGCACGCCGTCGGCCGCGCAGTCGACCGTGATGCCCTGCAGGGCTTGTGGTCCGGGCCCACCCTGCGGCGCCGGACAGGGCGGCAGGGCCGCCTTGGCCCGGGGCCCGGCCAGTGCCGCCGGGGTGTCGGCGTCGCGATGTGCGCGCGTGACAGTCTGCTGACCCGCCGGCCCCGACGCGGTCCGGTCGTCACCGAGTTGCCGCCACAGCGCCACACCCAGAACGACGAAAACGGCCAGCACCACGACGGTCCAGCGGACAGACCGACTCACTCGGTGATCCCGGCCAGAGCCAGCAGATGTTCGGTTTCGGGTCCCTTGACCAATGCCGCGGCGGCCGCCAGATCCGTCGGCCCGAGGCCGTACGACGGGCAGTCGCGCGCCAGCACGCACACGCCGCAGGCCGGGGTTCGGGCGTGACAGACCCGGCGCCCGTGGAAGATGACGCGGTGCGACAGCAGGGTCCATTCCTTGCGCGGGATCAGTTCGCCGACGGCGTGCTCCACCTTGACCGGGTCCTCTTCGGCGGTCCAGCGCCAGCGTCGCACCAGCCGGCCGAAATGGGTGTCGACCGTGATGCCCGGGATGTCGAAGGCGTTGCCCAGGATGACGTTGGCGGTCTTGCGCCCCACACCGGGCAGCGTGACCAGCTCATCGAGGGTGTCCGGCACCTCACCGTCGAAGCGCGCCACCAGTTCCTGGCCCAGCCCGATGATCGAGTTGGCCTTGTTCCGGTAGAAGCCGGTGGGCCGGATCAGTTCCTCGAGTTCGGTCCGGTGCGCCTGCGCGTAGTCAAGCGCAGTCGGGTATTTGGCGAACAGCGCCGGCGTGGTGAGGTTCACCCTCTTATCCGTGCACTGCGCCGACAGGATCGTGGCCACTGCCAGCTCCAGCGGATTGGTGAAATCCAGCTCGCAGTAGACGTGCGGGAACGCTTGCGCCAGTTCACGATTCATTCTCCGGGCGCGACGCACCAGACCCAGGTGGGTTTCGCGGTCGTATTTTGCGGTGGATCGTCGCGCAGGCACGCCGGTAAGCGTACTGAGAGAAGTCGGTAAGGATACTTTGACCGGCGTCGTTTCGTGATCACCCTGAGACATTCGGCGTGTTTACTTCTGCGTGTGTCCTGGTTGCTCGTGGTGTGCATTCCCGGGTTGCTGATGTTGGCAACCTTCGGGTTGAGCCGCCTCGAAGCGATGCTCGATACATCCAAGGAGACGTACACCGCGGCAGACGTCAAAGCCTTCGTCGAGAAGGTCAAGAATGCCTGGTCGGAACAGACCGCGTCCGCCGGTACGTTGCCGCACCGATCGGCGCCCCGATTCGAGGAGCCGCGCGCGCTGGCGGCCCCGTCGCCGACGCGCGACAACCCGCTCGGAGCCTTCGGTGAACCCGAATTACCCAGCCGTGCGTATGCCCACTATGCGAGCAATCCGCAATTTCGCGAGACTCGCCAGGCGAATCGTGTGTAGCGTGGCTGGTTGCGAAACGGCTTACCACTAGACTGACTTTGTTAACCAGTTCACTGGCTAGCTTGCGCGCGTTTTTTATCACTCACCAGCCTTAGGGAGCAACGTGGACGAGATCCTGGCGAGGGCCGGAATCTTCCAGGGTGTCGAGCCCACCGCGGTATCCGCACTGACCAAACAGCTGCAGCCTGTCGACTTTCCTCGCGGACACACCGTGTTCGCCGAAGGCGAGCCCGGCGACCGCCTCTACATCATCATTTCCGGCAAGGTGAAGATCGGCCGCCGGTCACCGGACGGCCGGGAGAACCTGCTGACGATCATGGGTCCGTCGGACATGTTCGGTGAGCTGTCGATCTTCGACCCGGGTCCCCGGACGTCGAGCGCCATCACCATCACCGAGGTGCGCGCGGTCTCGATGGACCGTGAGGCGCTGCGCGCCTGGATCGCGGACCGCCCGGAGATCGCCGAGCAGCTGCTGCGCGTGCTCGCCCGCCGGTTGCGCCGCACCAACAACAACCTGGCCGACCTGATCTTCACCGACGTGCCCGGTCGCGTGGCCAAGCAGCTGCTGCAGCTGGCCCAGCGCTTCGGCACGCAGGAGGGTGGCGCCCTGCGCGTCACCCACGACCTGACCCAGGAAGAGATCGCCCAGCTGGTCGGTGCCTCCCGCGAGACCGTGAACAAGGCGCTCGCCGACTTCGCACACCGCGGCTGGATCCGGCTCGAAGGCAAGAGTGTGCTGATCTCCGACTCGGAGCGGCTGGCCCGCCGAGCCCGCTAGTACTGACGAAGATGCCCCCGCACACATGGCGTGTCGGGGGCATCTTTGTCTGGTCTGGTCAAGCGGTCCGCAGGTAGTCCAACTGGGCCTGCACCGATTTCTCGGCGGCGTCCCACAGCTTCTGGTCGACGTCGGTATAGACGTGTTCGACGACCTGCCGCGCCGAGGCCTCTTCACCGAGCACTTTCAGGGCGCCGCGCACCTGGTCCAGCCGTTCCTCGCGGTGCGCGAGGTACATGGCCGTCACCTGCGACAGGTCGGCCAGATCGGGACCATGGCCGGGCAGGACGGTCCGCTGCCCGAGGCCCTGCAGCCGCCGCAGCGATTCCAGGTAGTCGCGCAAGCTGCCGTCCTCGTTGTCGATGACGGTGGTGCCGCGGCCGAGGACCGTGTCCGCGGTCAGCACGGCATCGTCGACGACGAACGACAGCGAATCCGCGGTGTGCCCCGGTGTCGCCATGACCTTGATCCGCAGGCCCGCGGCGTCGATCACCTCGCCATCGGTGAGCGGCCCGCCGAGTCCTCGCAGGAACCCGCTGCCGACCGAGCGCACCACCGCACCCGTCATGCCGACGAGCTTGTCGATGCCGCCGGTGTGGTCGTCGTGCTTGTGACTGATCAGCACCAGCGGAATCTTGCCGAGTGCTGCGATGCGCTCGAGGTGCGCATCGTCGTCAGGTCCCGGGTCGACGACGACCATCTCGTCACTACCGCGCCCGCGCAGCACCCAGGTGTTGGTGCCGTCGAGCGTCATGATCCCCGGGTTGTCGCACAGCAGTACCGAGGCGGCCTCCGTGACCGGCCACAGCACGCCATACGCGGGATGCGTCATACGACCTCGACGATCAACTCCACCTCGACCGGCGCATTCAACGGCAACTCCGAGACCCCGACGGCAGAGCGGGCGTGCGCACCGGCCGGGCCGAACACCTCGCCCATCAGTTCGGACGCGCCGTTGATCACCGCGGGCTGGCCGTTGAAGCCCGGTGCCGAGGCGACGAAACCGACGACCTTGACGATCCGCACCACCGAGTCGATACCCACCAGCGCGTGCACGGCAGCCAACGCGTTGAGGCCGCAGATCCGGGCCAGGGCCTTGCCGTCCTCGGCACTGACCTCGCCGCCGACCTTGCCCTCGGCCGGCAACTGGCCGCCCTGCATGGGCAGCTGGCCCGAGGTGTAGACGAGGTTCCCGGTACGGACGGCGGGGACGTAAGCGGCAAGGGGCGCAACGACTTCCGGCAGCTCGATGCCGAGCTCGGCCAACCGGTCGGAGACGGTCACTTCGGCCGCTTCAGGTATGCGACGTGCTGCTCACCGCTCGGGTTGGCCAGCACCGACACCAGCTCCCACCCGTCCTGGCCCCACTGGTCCAGGATCTGCTTGGTGGCGTGGATCAGCAACGGGACGGTGGCGTACTCCCACCGGGTCGGTTCGCTCATGCCGCCGAGCTTATCGGCCGAGGGGTACCGCATGGTTAACATGCTGGGGTGACCTCCGAATCGACGGGCCGAACCCACACCGGTTGGCCCGCGCGCCTGGACCAGGCGCGCCTCCATTTCGTCACCGGCAAGGGCGGTACCGGCAAAACCACCGTCGCCGCCGCGCTGGCGCTGGCGCTGGCGGCCGGCGGCCGCAGCGTCCTGCTGGTCGAGGTCGAGGGGCGGCAGGGCATCGCGCAGCTTTTCGACGTGCCGCCGCTGCCGTACGGGGAGCAGAAGATCGCCACCGCCGAAGGCGGCGGGCAGGTGAACGCGCTGGCCATCGACACCGAGGCCGCGTTCCTGGAGTACCTGGACATGTTCTACAACCTCGGCATCGCCGGCCGTGCCATGAAGCGCATCGGCGCCGTCGAGTTCGCGACCACGATCGCTCCCGGCCTGCGTGACGTCCTGCTCACCGGCAAGATCAAAGAGGTCGTGGTCCGCAACGGCAAAACCGCCAAGGAACTCAAGGGGCAGCGCCCCTACGACGCCGTCGTGGTCGACGCCCCGCCGACGGGCCGCATCTCGCGCTTCCTCGACGTCACCAAGGCCGTCTCGGATCTCGCCAAGGGCGGGCCGGTGCACTCTCAGGCCGACGGCGTGGTGAAGCTGCTGCACTCGGAGCTCACCGCCATCCACCTGGTCACCCTGCTGGAGGCGCTGCCCGTGCAGGAGACCTTGGAAGCCATAGAGGAATTACGAGAACTTCAGCTCCCGATCGGCAGCGTCATCGTCAACCGCAACATCCCGGCGTACCTGTCGCAGGAGGATCTGGCGAAGGCCGCCGAGGGCGTCGTCGACGCCGACGCCGTGCGCGCCGGCCTGGCCGACGCCGGAATCACGTTGTCCGACACCGACTTCGCCGGACTGCTCACCGAGACCATCCAGCACGCGACGCGCATGATGGCGCGCGCCGAGAGCGCCGAGGCGCTCGACGCCCTCGAAGTGCCCCGCCTGGAACTGCCCGCGCTCCCCGACGGGGTCGACCTGGGCAGCCTGTACGAACTCGCCGAAGCACTCGAGCAGCAAGGGGTTGGCACCAAATGAGCGGCAAGCCCTTGAAGTTGGACATGCACGCGATCCTGTCGGACAAAGCGAACCGTGTCGTGGTGTGCTGCGGCGCTGGCGGCGTCGGCAAGACCACCACCGCCGCCGCGATGGCGCTGCGGGCTGCCGAGTACGGCCGCACCGTCGTGGTGCTGACCATCGACCCGGCCAAGCGCCTGGCACAGGCCCTCGGCATCAAGGACCTCGGCAACACCCCACAGCGGGTGCCGCTGGCTCCCGAGGTGCCGGGCGAGCTCTACGCGATGATGCTCGACATGCGCCGCACCTTCGATGAGATGGTGCTGCAGTACTCCGGCGAGGACCGGGCCGACGCGATCTTGGAGAACCAGTTCTACCAAACTGTCGCGACGTCGCTCTCGGGCACGCAGGAGTACATGGCGATGGAGAAGCTCGGCCAGCTGCTGGCCGAGGACAAGTGGGACCTGGTCGTCGTCGACACCCCGCCGTCGCGCAACGCACTGGACTTCCTGGACGCACCGAAGCGGCTGGGCAACTTCATGGACAGCCGCCTGTGGCGCCTGCTGCTCGGTCCGGGCCGCGGCATCGGCCGGCTGGTCACCGGTGCCATGGGCCTCGCGATGAAGGCGCTGTCCACCGTGCTGGGTTCGCAGATGCTTTCCGACGCCGCGGGTTTCGTGCAGTCCCTCGACGCGACGTTCGGCGGCTTCCGCGAGAAGGCCGACCGCACCTACGAGCTACTGAAGCGCCCCGGGACCCGGTTCGTCGTCGTCTCGGCCGCCGAGCCCGACGCGCTGCGGGAGGCGTCGTTCTTCGTCGACCGGTTGTCGCAGGAGCAGATGCCGCTGGCCGGCCTGATCCTCAACCGCACCCATCCGATGTTGTGCGACCTGACCGCCGATGCGGCCGACGAGGCCGCGGGCAAGCTGGAGCAGTCCGGTCAGGACACCGATGCGCTGGCCGCGGCGACGCTGCGGATCCACGCGAACCGCACCGTGATCTCCAAGCGTGAGGTGCGGCTGCTGTCGCGGTTCACCGGGGCCAACCCGCACGTGGCGTTGGTGGGGGTGCCGTCACTGCCGTTCGAGGTGTCCGATCTCGAGGCGCTGCGGGCCATCGCCGATCAGATCACGGGCGACGTCGTCAAAGCCTGACAGACAACGGCTTTCAAATGCTTGTGCCCGGGATTTCCTAGGAAATCCCGGGCACAGCTGTTTCTACGTCTGTCAGACCGCGTTGCGGTGCTTGCGCTGGGTCGCGAAGAACTCGGCCCAGGACACCACCTCGGGGTGCTGTTTGAGCAGGGCACGGCGCTGACGCTCGGTCATGCCGCCCCACACGCCGAACTCGACCCGGTTGTCGAGGGCGTCGGCACCGCATTCGACGATCACGGGGCAGTGCCGGCAGATGACCGCGGCCTTGCGCTGTGCGGCGCCGCGGACGAACAGTTCGTCCGGGTCGGCCTGTCGGCACCGGGCCTGGGACACCCAGGCGATGCGGGCTTCTGCTTCAGGTTGGACCACGCCCTGTATCGCGCCGTTTCCGGCCTGGGGAGCGATTGTCGTGCGAACTACTGGCTGTGTACCTGCCACCAGCGATCCCTTCGTCACACCGTCTCCCGACGGCCGAGTCCTCCCGAGTAGGTCGCTGATGCGATCTACGCCACATTGCGGCTAGTAGTGTTACCTAGATCGCATTGTGTGTTCAAGTTAGGTGTTCAGGGGCCTATTGCGCAATGGGTCTGGGGCCGCTTTTTTGGGACGTGTGTCCAAACGTTAATTTTTGCCCGTGTCGCAGCCCCCTAGATGCCCCAAGGACGTGGTAATCGACCAGCGCTCAGCCGCTGGCCACCACGGTCGCTAGGCTGTACCCCATGCCCGAGCGACCGCAGAACCGTCCGCCGACCGCGGTCACCGTCATCAAGATGACGTGGTGCGTTCTGCTCGCCAGCGTGGTGCTCGCCGCGATGATGTTCCCGCTCATCGGGGGTGTCGGCCTGATGTCCAACCGGGCATCCGACGTCGTGGCCAACGGTTCGGCCCAGCTGGTCGAAGGCGATGCACCCGCGGTGTCCACCATGGTGGACGCCAAGGGCAACCCCATCGCGTGGCTGTATTCGCAGCGCCGCTTCGAGGTGCCGAGCGATCAGATCGCCAACACCATGAAGCTGGCCATCGTCTCGATCGAGGACAAACGGTTTGCCGAGCACAACGGGGTTGACTGGAAGGGCACCCTGACGGGCCTGTCCGGCTACATGTCGGGTTCGGCCGATACCCGCGGTGGATCCACCATCGAGCAGCAGTACGTGAAGAACTACCAGCTGCTCGTGGTCGCGCAGAGTGACGCCGAACGACGGGCCGCCATCGAGACCACCCCGGCACGCAAGCTGCGCGAAATCCGCATGGCGCTGACGCTGGACAAGACGTTCACCAAGTCCGAGATCCTGACGCGCTACCTGAACCTGGTGTCGTTCGGTAACGGCGCGTTCGGCATCCAGGACGCCGCCCAGACGTACTTCGGCGTCAACGCCAACCAGCTGAACTGGCAGCAGGCCGCGCTGCTCGCCGGCATGGTGCAGTCGACGAGCGGGCTCGATCCGTACGTCAATCCCGACGGTGCCCTGGCCCGCCGAAACCTGGTGCTGGACACCATGATTCAGAACGTCCCGCAGGAGGCCGAGGCCCTGCGCGCCGCCAAGGCCGAGCCGCTCGGCATCCTGCCGCAGCCCAACCAGCTGCCCCGCGGCTGCATCGCCGCCGGTGACCGCGCCTTCTTCTGCGACTATGTGCTCGACTACCTGTCGAAGGCGGGCATCAGCAAGGACCAGGTGGCCAAGGGCGGCTACCTGATCCGCACGACGATCGACCCGGACATCCAGAACGCGGTCAAGTCGTCGATCGACGGCATCGCCTCCCCCACCATCGACGGCATCGGCAGCGTCATGAGCGTCATCCGGCCCGGTAAGGACAACCACCAGGTGGTGGCGATGGCCAGCAACCGGACGTACGGCCTGAACACCGCGGCCGGGGAAACCATGCAGCCGCAGCCGTTTTCACTGGTCGGCGACGGCGCCGGGTCCATCTTCAAGCTGTTCACCACGGCCGCCGCCCTGGACATGGGCATGGGCATCAATGCGCAGCTGGACGTGCCCGGACGGTTCGAGGCCAAGGGCCTCGGCAGCGGCGGCGCCAAGGGCTGCCCGAAGGACAAGTGGTGCGTCGAGAACGACGGCCGCTACAAGGGCAGCATGAACGTCACCGAAGCGCTGGCGTCGTCGCCGAACACCGGGTTCGCCAAGCTCATCTCGCAGATCGGCGTCCCGCGCACCGTCGACATGGCGGTCAAGCTGGGGCTGCGGTCCTACGCCGCGCCCGGCACCGCCCGCCCGTACGACCCGAACAGCAACGAGAGCCTGGCCGACTTCATCAAGCGCCAGAACATCGGCTCGTTCACCCTGGGACCGTTCGAGGTCAATGCCCTCGAGCTGTCCAACGTCGCGGCCACGCTGGCGTCGGGCGGCACGTGGTGCCCACCGAATCCCGTGGACAAGGTGTTCGACCGGCACGGCAACGAGGTCTCGGTGACCACCCAGACCTGTGAGCAGGCCGTCCCCGAGGGCCTGGCCAACACCCTCGCCAACGCGATGAACAAGGACGCCATCAGTGGCACCGGTGCGGCGGCCGCGCAGTCGGTGGGCTGGAATCTCCCGGTCTCGGGCAAGACCGGAACCACCGAGGCCCACCGGTCGTCGGCGTTCCTGGGCTTCACGAGCGCCTACGCCGCCGCCAACTACATCTACGACGACTCGCCCACACCGTCCGACCTGTGCTCGTTCCCGCTGCGCCAGTGTGGCCGTGGTGACCTCTACGGCGGCCACGAGCCGGCCCGAACCTGGTTCACCGCCATGAAGCAGTTCACCCCGCCCAACGTCGTGATGCCGCCGACCGACCCGCGCTACGTCGACGGCGGGCCAGGGTCCAGGGTGCCGAGCGTCGCGGGCATGGACCTCGACCTGGCACAGAACCGCATCAAGGAAGCCGGCTTCCAGTTGTCCGCGCAGCCGTCGTGGGTCAACAGCACCGCGCCATCTGGTCAGGTGGTCGGAACCTCGCCGTCGGGACAGACCATCCCCGGTTCGATCATCACGATCCAGGTCAGCAACGGCATCGCGCCGCCGCCTCCGCCGCCACCGCCAGTGGGGATTCCGGGCCTCGACGGCTTGCCGCCGGTGCAGATCGGGTCGACGGTCGTGGAGATTCCGGGCCTGCCGCCCATCACCGTCCCGGTTCTCGGTCCCCCGCCCCCATAGGCCGGCCGAAACCTCAGAACGACCTAAGCCAACCCTGTGGGCTTTCTAACGATGACCAGCGACAACGGGCCAATCCCCGCGCTGAGCAAGTAGGCTGCCTGCATGTCTGCCATCGCCCGCAACGCAGCCGTCACCGTCGCCGGAACCCTGGCCGCGGGCCTCGCCTACGCCTCGCTCATCGAGCGCAACGCGTTCGTGGTCCGCGAGGTCACCATGCCGGTGCTGACACCCGGATCGTCGCCGCTGCGGGTGCTGCATCTGAGTGATCTGCACATGATGCCGGCGCAGCGCCGCAAGCAGGCATGGCTGCGCGAGCTGGCCCGCTGGGAGCCCGATCTGGTGGTCAACACCGGTGACAACCTCTCGCACCCGAAGTCGGTGCCGGCGGTGGTGCAGGCGATGGGCGATCTGCTGGCGGTGCCCGGGGTGTTCGTGTTCGGCAGCAACGACTACTTCGCGCCGAAGCCGAAGAACCCCGCCAACTACCTGTTCAGCAAGCACAAGCGGATCACCGGGCGGCCGCTGCCGTGGCAGGACCTGCGCGCGGCGTTCACCGAGCGCGGCTGGCTGGACATGACGCACACCCGCCGTGAGATCGAGGTCAACGGGCAGCTCATCGCCGTCGCCGGCGTCGACGATCCGCACCTGAACCGCGACCGCTACGACACCATCGCCGGCCGGCCCAACCCGGCCGCCAACCTGTCGCTGGGCGTCACCCATGCGCCGTACACCCGCGTGCTGGACCGCTTCGCCGAGGACGGCTACCAGCTGGTGCTGGCCGGCCACACGCACGGCGGGCAGCTGTGCGTGCCGTTCTACGGCGCGCTGGTGACCAACTGCGACATCGACACCTCCCGGGTAAAGGGCCCGTCCCGCTGGGGCGCCCACACGCAGCTGCACGTGTCGGCCGGCATGGGCACCTCGCCGTACACGCCGGTGCGCTTCTGCTGCCGGCCCGAGGTGACGCTGCTGACCCTGGTGGCCGCCCCGACAGGCGGCGGGCACGCCGGTATCGGCGCCGACATGACGCAGCCGGCCGTCTCGGCGCGGTGACCGCGCCGGTGGCGGCGCGCGGCGTCGACCGCGGCTGGGTCGACAACGCCGTCCGCCTCATCGAGGCCGACGCCCGGCGCAGCGCCGACACCCATCTCCTGCGTTATCCGCTGCCCGCCGCGTGGAGCGCGAGCGTCGACGTCCAGCTGTATCTCAAGGACGAGAGCACGCACATCACCGGCAGCCTCAAGCACCGGCTGGCCCGGTCGCTGTTCCTGTACGGGTTGTGCAACGGCTGGATCGGCCCGCGCACGACGGTCATCGAGGCGTCGTCCGGATCCACCGCGGTGTCCGAGGCGTATTTCGCGGCGCTGCTGGGGCTGGAGTTCATCGCGGTGATGCCGTCGTCGACGAGCGCGGCCAAGATCGAGCTCATCGAAAACCAGGGTGGCCGTTGCCATTTCGTCGAACAGTCGTCACAGGTGTACGACGAGGCGGAGCGTCTGGCGCGCGAGACGGGCGGCCACTACCTCGACCAGTTCACCAACGCCGAGCGCGCCACCGACTGGCGGGGCAACAACAACATCGCGGAGTCGATCTTCTCGCAGCTGCGTGAAGAGGCCCACCCGATCCCGGAGTGGATCGTGGTCGGGGCGGGCACCGGCGGTACGAGCGCCACGATCGGGCGGTTCCTGCGCTACCGGCGCCATGCCACGCGGCTGTGCGTGGTGGACCCGGAGAACTCGGCGTTCTATCCGTCGTGGGCCACGGGCGACCGAGAAGTGTTCACCGGGGCGTCGTCGCGTATCGAGGGCATCGGCCGGCCGCGGGTGGAGCCGTCGTTCCTGCCGGGCGTCGTGGACGCCATGGTGTGCGTGCCGGACGCGGCGTCGGTGGCCGCCGCGCGGCACGTGAGCAAGGTGCTGGGACGACGGGTGGGTCCGTCAACGGGGACGAACATCTGGGGCGCGTTCGGACTCCTGGCCGAGATGGTGGCGCAGGGCCGTAGCGGTTCGGTGGTGACGCTCCTGGCCGACAGCGGCGACCGCTACGCCGACACCTACTTCGACGACGCGTGGGTCAACAGTCGCGGGCTCGAGTCCGCCGACGCCGTGGCGGCACTGACGGAGTTCGAGCGCTCCGGCCGCTGGGCGTGATCCTGACGGCCCAGCCAGGCCGCCCGGTAGTCAGAAGTCGCGAACAGCCACAGCGCCGCGAGACCGAAGAATCCGCAGTAGAGCAAAGCTCCCAAGCCGGTCATGTTCGTTCCTCGCTTTCTGGCGTTCGGTTGCCGTTCATCAGAGTTACCCGTTTTAACGCACGTTGCGCAAAAATCCATCCCTCGAATGGACGTGATCTTCGCCGCTGACCCGCCCACCAGCGGCTATCTCACCTGGCGAGGGCCGTTTGGCTTCTGAGGGCACCCGTGCGATAGGCTGTCGAAGCTTCACGCGGGGTGTGGCGCAGCTTGGTAGCGCGCTTCGTTCGGGACGAAGAGGTCGTGGGTTCGAATCCCGCCACCCCGACAAGTGAGCAAGGCCCTGACCAGGGAAATCTGGTCGGGGCCTTCTTCGTTTCTGGGGTCGGTGCCCCGCTGGCCCGCGGCTCCCCTGGCGTTCTCGTCGGTGCGATCAGCACCGAAATCCCCTGCAAAAAGTACGTGAGTGCAATCGTGACCGTCAGCTGCCCATGGTTACTGCTCTCAGGCACCTCTGACGCCCGAAATAGGTACCTGGGTTCAATCAGCGAAGCTGCATGCGCCTGGTGGTTGACGCTACGCACTCCTCCGGCCTAGTTCAGGCGAGTAACCCACGCCAGCTTGTCATCGCCGGCCTCCCCTGGCGACGTGATCACTCTCACCAGGCCCACATTGGGACATCAATGTCCCATTTTCGGCCAATCGTGCTATTTTTGACGCATGGCTGAGTTGAAATCGTTCGACACTGGCGTGCGGTCGCGCACCCGGAAGGCGATTCTCGATGCCGCCACCGCCGTCCTGGCGACCAACCCCGCGGCGTCCTTGACCGACATCGCCACCGCCGCGAACGTCGGCCGCAGCACGCTGCACCGGTACTTCCCCGAGCGCTCCGAGCTGATCCGCGCCGTCGCCCTATATGTGCACGACATGTGCAACGCCGCCATCGACAAGGCCGAGCCGGCCTGTGGTCCCCCACTCGCCGCGCTGCGCCGGGTGGTCGAATCCCAGCTGGACCTCGGACCCATCGTGCCCTTCGTCTACAACGAGCCGACCATCGTGGCTGATCCGGAGTTGTCCGCGATCCTCGATACCGGCGACGAGGCGATAGCCGAAGTGCTGGCGCGGGTTTCGGCACGACCGCAGACCAGCCCACCGGAGTGGCCGCGCCTGGTTTTCTGGGCCCTGCTCGACGCCGGATATGAGGCACTGCGCCGGAACATCGCGCCGCGGGTCGAGATCGTCGACGCCATCATGGCCAGCCTGACGGCCGGCACCATCACCCCGGATCAAACCTGATCCACCTGAATTTGTTTCACCGCAACATATTTCATGCTGACTTCGGCTTGGACAGCCGCCGCATGAACAGTTAAGGAGCTCTCATGTCCACCAGTCTCGTCACCAAAGAGGTGACGAACCGGACCCCACAACGTCATTGGTGGGCGCTGGCAGTGCTGATGCTGCCCGTGCTGCTCGTCTCCATCGACAACACGGTGCTGGCTTTCGCGCTGCCCCGCATCGCCGAGGACTTCCGCCCGTCGGCCGCCACCCAGTTGTGGCTCGTCGACATCTATTCGCTCGTGCTGGCAACGCTTTTGGTGACCATGGGCAGCCTCGGTGACCGGTTCGGCCGGCGCCGGCTGTTGCTCATCGGCGCCGTCGGGTTCGCCGTCATCTCGGCTGCCGCGGCGTTCGCGCCCAGCGCCGGCTTCCTGGTGGCCGCGCGTGCCGCACTCGCCGTGTTCGGCGCCATGCTGATGCCGTCGACGCTGTCGCTGATCCGCAACATCTTCACCGAGGCCACATCGCGCCGCCTCGCGATCGCCATCTGGGCGTCGTGCTTCGCGGCCGGCTCGGCCCTCGGCCCGATCGTCGGCGGCCTGCTGCTGCAGCACTTCCACTGGGGCGCGGTCTTCATGATCGCCGTGCCGATCCTGCTGCCGCTGCTCGTGTTGGCGCCCAAGCTGGTGCCGGAATCGCGGGACCCGAACCCGGGCCCGGTCGACGCGCTGAGCGTGCTGCTGTCACTGGTGGCCATGCTGCCGATCGTGTGGGCGATCAAGACCTCCGCACACGACGGCATCTCGGCGGTGACGCTGGCGGCCGTCGCCCTGGGCGTCGCTGCGGGCGTCTGGTTCGTGCGTCGGCAGAACAGCAGTGCCACACCGATTCTCGACATGCGGTTGTTCCGGAACGGCCCGTTCACGGCGTCGATCCTGGCCAACTTCCTGTCGATGGTGGGCCTCATCGGGTTCCTGTTCTTCGTGTCGCAGCACCTGCAGCTGGTACTCGGACTGGCCCCGCTGACCGCCGCGCTGGTCATGTTGCCGGGAGCGGCGGCCTCGACCATCGCGGGCATCGCCGTGGTGCGGCTGACCAAGCGGTTCGCGCCGCAGACGCTGATGGTCACCGGTCTGCTGCTGGTGGCCGCCGGCTTCCTGCTCATCGTGCTGTTCCGTCACGACCTGACGATGGTCGGCGTCATCGCGTCGTTCACCGTGCTGGAGCTGGGTGTCGGTGTGTCGCAGACGATCTCGAACGACACCATCGTGGCGTCGGTGCCGTCGGAGAAGGCCGGCGCGGCGTCCGCGGTGTCAGAGACCGCCTACGAGCTGGGCGCGGTGATCGGCACTGCCGGACTGGGCACCATGTTCACCGCGTTCTACCGCGCGAACGTCGAACTGCCGGGCGCCCTGTCGCCCGCCCAGTCGGCCGACGCCGGCGAGAGCATCGGCGGCGCCATCTCGGTGGCTCGGACCCTGCCGACCGAGCTCGGCAACCACCTGATGGAGTCGGCGCGCGTCGCCTTCGATTCGGGGATCGGCGCCACTGCGGCGACAGCCGCGACGCTGGTTCTGATCGCCGCGGCAATCGTGGCCGCCGCCTTCCGCGGCCGGCAGTAGACGCTGAATGCACTGTGGCCCCATCGCCTTTCGGCGGTGGGGCCACAGTCGCGTAGTGAGTTACTTGCTACCGGAATCGCCCTTGGACGCCTTGGGCGCCTTCGGGGCCTTCGGTGCCTTGGTGGCACCCTTGATGGCGCCTGCGATCGACTTCGCGACCTTGGACACGGGGTTCTGCGCCTTCTTGGTCTTGGGCGCGGTGTCCTTGGGCGTCGTCACGGTGTCGGCATCCGTGGTGGCACCCTTGGTGTCCGTCGCCTTGGTGTCGGCATCCTTGGTCGCACCCTTGGCGTCGGCGTCCTTCGCGTCGGCGGCCTTGGTGTCAGCGGCCTTGGTGTCAGCGGCCTTGGTATCGGCAGCCTTGGTATCCGCGGCCTTGACGTCGGCGTCCTTCGCCGCGTCGGTCGCCGGGGCGGTCTCGGTCGAAGTTGCCGCCGCCGCCTTCTTCGTCGTCGTCGCCGTGTCAGCCGCTCCCGCGGCGGAGGACTCCGTGGCCGTCTTCGAGGTCTCGGCTGCCGGCGCCGCCGCCAGGGCGGCAGTTGTCGTTGCGGCAACGGGGACGGTGACGCCGCCCGGTGCGTTCGGGTTGACGTTCAGCGCCGTGATGATCCGGTTGACGATGTACGGGACGGTGCCGGTCTCAAAATCGGTGACATTCTTCTGAATGTTCTGCACGAGGCTCACCACATTGTTGAGCACGCCGTTGTAGATGGTGCCCGGATTGAGGGTCAGCACCGACTGCAGAATGCCCGTCACGCTCTTGACCACCTGCTGCACCACCGGCGTGGTTCCGAGGCACGAGCCGCAGCCGATGCCGACGGTCGAGATGGCCAGGCCGGCGACCAGAGCGGTGACCGAATCCAGCACCGCGGGCACCATGGCCTCCGCCACGGCCAACGGTTGCTGCAGGATGTTCTGCACCGGCCCGTTGATGCCCGTGATCAACTGCAGACCGCCGGGAAGCAGCCCGCCCACCAGCGAGTCGATGGCGCCGTTGACGTTGAGCGTGCCGAGGTTCCCCAGCACGTTGGCGAGGGTTCCCGGCAACGCGCCACCGAGGGTGAACGTCGCGCCGGTGATGTTGCCGATCAACTGCATGCCCTGCTGCACGCCGTAGTTCGCATCGAGCACCACCTGGCGCACCAGCGGGTTCACGCTGGTCTCCACCATGTAGCTGGTTTGCCCGACGGTCTCGGCGAGCGCGTTGTAGATGTTGCCCAGCGCCACGATCGGGTTGACCAATGCCGTCAGATGCACATCGGAAACCTGCACGTGCGAAACCGCAGGCAAGTGAGTTTCGGTCTGCGGCACCACCGGCGCCACAGCAATCACGCTCGCTCCTGCGAGGGCAATGCCCGCAGTGACATACGGCTTCATTGTGAGCTGCATTTGAGTCCTCCCAGTTATCGCGACACCCGTGTGGCGCAGAAATTTACCCCTAGTAGATAGGCATTTTTAACGAACCTACACATTTCCCAGCTAACCAAAATCGACCCGTCAGGAAATTGTCAATTCCGTTAGATTGCTGCCCTGACGAGCAAGTTAGCTGCGCTACCGAAACAGCAAATTGGTCGGGGTGAACCGCCCAAATCGCGACTCGGGCTGTTCATCGCATGACGAGACCCACGTCACACCACGGATTGAGTGGCTTACAAAACACACTGCAAATGGAAAGCGTCGAAAAATTGCAGTTTCAGCAAATTACGCTACGCATAACTTGCGCGCGCGTCAGTCGTAGCCGCGGACGGCGCACGCGGAGCGCACTCCACCGGCCGCGCGTCCACATGGTGAGACGGTGCGTCGGGCCGGACGCGACTGCGGAATTCACGCCGTCGCAGTTTGCCGACGCCGGGCGATCCCGCCGGCCACGGACGTCGCCACGACGGTCAGCAGCGCGCCGAGAATCAGCGCCGACGGCTCGCCCGGACTCAGCAGCTGCTGTTGCGTGCCCAGCGTGGCGGCGGCCACCGGCACGCCCAATTGCGCAGCCGCCAGCACCCCGAGCGACAGCGGCTGGCCGAGGAGCCGGCCGCTGAGGTGCGCGAGCACCGCTCCCACGCCCAGTGCCACACCCAACCCGATCAAGACCGGATGCTCACCCAGCTCCCGTACCTGCAAAGAGGCGCCGAGCCAGACGAAGAACAACGGCGCGAAGAACCCCTCGGTGATGCCGAACAGCTGGCGCGCCAGTCGACGTGGCTCGCCGATCGCCGAAAGGCAAAGGCCCAGCGCAAAACCCGCGAGCATGATCGACACGTGCGTCGACTTCGCCAGCGTCGCCAACCCGAACAGCACGATCAGGCTGATCCGCAGCTCGAGCGCCAGGTGCCGACTGTGCGAGTACTTGTGCATCCGCTTGAGCCACCCACGCTTGGCCTCATACCGCAGGAAGAAGTACAGGAGGACCGTGCATGCGGCGATCGCCAGGACTCCGACCGCCGCGCGCGGGGCGCCCGCCGGATTGATGACCAACGGCAACAGGACGATCGACGCGGCGTCGGCAATCGCGATCTGGGCGGTGACCGACAGCACCGGCGGTCCCGTCAGCCCCAGCGACTGGATGACCGGCAGCGCGAGCGCCGCCGAGGACGACGCCATGAGGACTGCGTACAACGGGGCGTGGCCCGTGCCGAACAGTTGCGTGACGACCACGCCCAACACCGCGGCGAACGCGCCCACCACGACCGCCCGCAAGAGCGCTCTGGGCAGGTCGCCCCGTAATGATCTGTCGCGCACCGGCACATGGGTCCCGACGATGAACATCACCAGTGCAAAGCCGATGTCCGCCAGCAGCATGAACGTCGGGTTGTCCGCGTCGACGATGCCGAAACCGGTGCGCCCCACGACGATTCCGGCAGCGAGTTCGCCGACGATCAAGGGCACCCGCAGCTTCGGCACCGCCGCCAGCAAGGGCCCCACGAGGCCGATGACGGCCACCAACGCGAGGGCATGAAATCCGAAGTCGCCCGCCATCGCCACACCCTAAACGCGGAGGCTCCGGTCGGCGCGTGACGCAGCCAACTCTCAGCAGACTGTTGCGCACCGATAGTTTCCGATATATCGTTAATGCATCGGAGGCGCATCGAGCGCCTCCCGCCGAAAGAGAGAACACATCTATGGAAACCCCATTCACCCCACCCGGCCGCCCGTTCGACGGCGGCCCCTTCAATCGCCCCTCCCACGGAGGTGGCTTCGGCTTCACCCCCGGCGACCGCGCACCGTTCATCGGCCCCGCCGACCGGCGCGCTCGGCATGACGAACGCCGCGCAGCCCGTCGCGAGATGCGCGAACAGTTCCGCGACCACGTGCGGGATCACCGCGGCGAAGGCGGCTTCGGCTTCGGGCCGGGCTTCGGCCCTGGTTTCGGTTTCGGACCTGGCTTCGGCCCCGGCTTCGGCGCCGGCCCGTTCGGACCGGGCGGCCCCCGCGGGCGCCGTCACGGTGGCCGCGGACGTGCCAGTGGTCGCAGCCGGCGCGGCGATGTCCGGGCCGCGATCCTCAAGCTGCTCACCGAGCGGCCGATGCACGGCTACGAGATGACGCAGGAGATCGCCGCGCGCAGCGACGGTCTGTGGAAGCCCAGCCCGGGCTCGATCTACCCGACCCTGCAACTGCTGGAGGACGAGGGTCTGATCAAGCCCGCCGAAAGTCATGGCAGCAAAAAGACTTTCGAGCTGACCGAGGACGGCCGCACCGCCGCCGACGCCATCGAGACCGCCCCGTGGGAAGAGATCGCCGAAGGCGCCGACCCGGCCGCCTTGAACCTGCGCAACGCGCTCGGGCAGTTGTTCGGCGCCGTCGCACAGTCGGTGCACTCGGCGAATGCCGAACAGCAGCAACGCATCCTGGACATCGTGAACAACGCCCGCCGCGAGATCTACCAGATTCTCGGCGAGTCCGACTAGCGTTAGCCTGGCTGCATGACGACGTACGCGCTCGGTCGGTACCAGGTCCACCGGATCGGATTCGGGGCCATGCAGCTGCCCGGGCCCGGCGTTTTCGGCCCACCACGTGACCACGACCAGGCGCTCGCCGTATTGCGACGCGCGGTCGAACTCGGCGTCAACCACATCGACACCGCGCAGTTCTACGGCCCGGACGTGGCCAACCAGCTGATCCGCGAGGCCCTGCATCCCTATCCGCAGGGCCTCGCGCTGGTCAGCAAGGTCGGTGCCCGCCGCGACGAGACCGGCGGCTGGCTGCCGGCACAGCAGCCCGATGAACTGCGGGCCGCGATCGAGCAGAACCTGGAAACCCTCGGCACCGACCGGCTCGCGGCGGTGAACCTGCGGGTGATGGGCGCCGACGGCGATCCCAGTGCGCCCGGCGATGTCGACCGGGACCTGTTCGACCGCCAGCTCACGGCCATGATCGCCGCCCGCGACGAGGGCCTGATCGACGGCATCGGCCTCAGCAGCATCTCCCTCGAGCATCTCGAGATCGCGCTGCAGCGCACCGACATCGCGTGCGTGCAGAACGCCTACAACCTCCTCGATCGAGCCTCGCAGCCGGTGCTGGACGCCTGCACCGCACGCGGCATCGCGTTCGTCCCGTTCTTCCCGCTGGGATCGGCGTTCAATCCGGAGAACCCGGTGCTCGGCCACCCCGAAATCCGCAAGACGGCAAGCAAACTCGGCCGGACGCCCGCGCAGGTCGCGTTGGCCTGGACCCTGGCCGCGGCACCCAACATGCTGCTCATCCCCGGCACGTCGTCGGTCGCGCATCTCGAGGAGAACCTCGCGGTGGCCGACATCGAGGTACCCGCCACGTTGACCGAGGCCCTCGGATGAGCGCCGACATCGATCGCATGCCGCGCGGCGGCCCGCAGGCGTCATGCCTCGATCGCGCGCTGCAGACCGATCAGCCCGAATACCTCGACCGCGACGACATCGATCCCGCGATCAAGCGCAGCGTGGTGCGCGCGCTGGAGCTCACCGGCAACTGGTTCGGTCTCCACGAACGCTTCGCCTACATCGTCATGGACGAAGTCGCCGAGGTTCCCGATCCGCGCATCCTCGAGCTGGGGGCCGGCCATGGGGGTCTGTCGAAGAAGGTGCTGGAGATGCATCCCACGGCAACCCTCACGGTCACCGACCTCGAGCCGGACTCGGTCGCGGCCATCACCGCCGGTGACCTGGGTTCCGATCCGCGGGTGACGGTGCGCGCCATGGACGCGACGGCCATCGACGCGGCCGACAGTGCTTATGCCCTGGCTGTTTTCGCGTTGTCGTTCCACCATCTACCGCCGTCTGCCGCCGTCCGGGTGCTCGCCGAGGGCACCCGGGTGGCGGACAAGTTGCTCATCATCGACCTGCCCCGGCCACCGTCGCCATTGCACCTGATGCGGCTGGCGGCCATGCTGCCGCTGGCCCCGTTCGTGCCGTTCGTGCACGACGGCGTCATCAGCTCGCTGCGGGCCTACAGTCCGTCCGCACTGCGGGCATTGGCCGACGCAGCAGGCGTCGACATCGAACTGCGCAGCGGCCTGTACTCGCCGCAAATTGCCGTCGCCACCCGGCGGCCGCCCGCGTAGGTTGGACGCATGACCGACTCGTCGAACGAAGTGATGGATTGGGACAGCGTCTACCGGCAGGAGGGCGGTTTCGACGGTCCGCCGCCGTGGAACATCGGCGAGCCGCAGCCTGAACTGGCTGCGCTGATCGACGCCGGTCAGGTCACCGGTGACGTCCTCGACGCGGGCTGTGGCCACGCGGAGCTGGCCCTCGCGCTGGCCGCCGCGGGTCACAACGTGGTGGGCATCGAACTCTCCCCCACCGCGGTTGCCGCCGCGAAACAGGCTGCCGCGGAACGGAATCTGACCAACGCGACATTCGTCGAAGACGACATCACCTCGTTCACCGGATTCGACGGACGATTCGACACCATCATGGACTCGACGTTGTTCCACTCGATTCCGGTCGAGGCCCGCGACGCCTACCAGCAGGCGGTGTTCCGCGCTGCCGCGCCGGGCGCCAAGTACTACATCCTGGTGTTCGCCAAGGGCGCGTTCCCGGCCGAGGCCGAGATGAAGCCCAACGAGGTCACCGAGGACGAGCTGCGTGAAGCCGTCGGCAAGTACTGGGCCATCGACGAAATCCGGCCGGCCTTCATCCACGCCGGTATGGTCGCGCCGCCATCGGTGCCGGGGCAGCCGCCGCTCGAGATGCCGCCGCACGCGCTCGACGAGAAGGGCCGGCTGAAGATGCCGGCGTTCCTGCTCACGGCACACAAGGCCTGACGGTCAGGTCGACGCGGCAGTCAGCGCACCGGCGAAGGACTCCAGTTCGTCGCCGGTGACGTCGACATGCGGCGAGACCCGCAGCACCGGGATCTTCATCTCGAAGGGCGCCCGCTCGATACCGGCCACGGTCGTGACGACATGGTGCTCGGTAATCAGCTTGGTGCGCACCGAGTTCGGGTCGGCGCCGCGCGTCGGCTCCAGCGTGGTGATGGCCGTCGGCTCGTCGACGTCCTCGACCACGCGCCACCCGGGCAGTCCGGCCAGCGCGGTGCGGGTCAGACGGCCCACCTCGGCCAGTCGGGCCCGGACCAGCTCGGGCCCGGCCACCAGATGCTCTTCGAGGGCCTTCGAAAAGGCCACGCGGGCAGCCACATTGGCCTCACCGAGGTCGAGCCGTTTCAGCACCGGTAGCGGTGTCCCCCATTCCGGCAGCGGGATGCGCGGCCGAAGCCGGTGCGACACAGATGAACTGATCGCCAGCACGCCGACGCCGCGCGGCCCGGCCAGCCATTTGCGCGACGACGCGTAGATGACGTCGGGAGCCACCGCGCAGTCCAGATGGCCCAGCGCCTGTGCGGCGTCCACCGCCACCGGCACCCCGATCGCATGGCACGCCGCGACGAACTCCGACAGCGGCTGGGCCACCCCGCGGTGACTGCCGAGTGCCGTCAGATGGGCCAGCGCGGGCGGGTCACCCTGCATCAGCGCGACCGCCACTTCGACGTCGAGCCGCCCCTGGCCGTCGACCGGCAGCTCCCGGACGGTGAATCCGTTGGCTTCCATCACCACCAGATTGGGGCCGTATTCGCCTGGCAGGCAGGCGATGGTCTTGTCGCCGTCCCAACTGCTGAGCAGGAGGTTGAGCGCGTTGTTGGAACCCGTGGTGAACACCACGTCGCCGGCGGCCATCCCGGTCAGCGCGGCCACGGCCGCCCGTCCGCCCTCCAACACGGGTTCCGCGGATTCTGCGGCGACATAGCCGCCGACCTGAGCTTCCAGCCGGGCATGCTGGGCCGCGGCGTCGATGACGGCGAAGCTCTGCCGCGAGCAAGCGGCGTTGTCGAGATGCAGGCCCGCCGGTGTGGGCCGGGCTGCGCGCCACAGGCGCGCGACGGCGGAATCGGCCCCGGTCACGTCCGCAGGTCCGGCTTGACCGCCAGCGACAGCCCGAAATCCCCGGCGGGGTCGGTCCACCAGTCGGTCTGCCGGAGTCCGGCGGCCGCCAACTCGGCCGCGACGCCCTCGGGGCGGAACTTGCACGACACCTCGGTCAACATCTCCTCACCCGCCTCGAACTCCACCGACAGATCCAGCTCGCGTATCTGAACCTGTTGCGCGGCAACAGACCTCAGCCACATCTCGATACGCTCGTGCTCGGTGTTCCATCGTGCCACATGTTCGAAGCGGTCGAGATCGAAATCCGCATCCAGCTCCCGGTTCACCACCGCCAGGACGTTGCGGTTGAACCGCGCGGTGACCCCGGCGCTGTCGTCGTAGGCGGCCACCAACCGGGCGGTGTCCTTCACCAGGTCGGTGCCGAGCAGCAGCGTGTCGCCCGGCCGCATCGCCGCGGCCAGGCTCTCGAGGAACTCCGCCCGCGGGCCGGCCGTCAGGTTGCCGATCGTCGACCCGAGGAACACGATGAGCCGACGGCCCACCACGGGCAGTTCGCCCAGATGCTGCTCGAAATCACCTCGCACGCCGCTGATCTCGACACCCTCGTACTCGTCGGACAACTGCGTGAGCGCGGCGCTGAGTACGTTCTCGTCGACGTCGAACGCCACGAACCGGCGCAGCGCCGCGGCGTCCCGGAACGCGTCGAGCAAGATGCGCGTCTTCTCCGACGTGCCGCTGCCGAGCTCGACGAGGGTGTCCGCGCCGGAGGCCGCCACGATGGCGGCCGCCGCCTCATGCAGGATGTGCGCCTCGGTGCGTGTCGGGTAGTACTCGGGCAGGCGGGTGATCTGATCGAACAGGTCACTGCCGACGGCATCGTAGAACCACTTGGGCGGCAACGATTTCGGCGACTGCGACAGGCCATCCCGGACATCACGCCGCAATGCACGGGGCGCCCAGTCGGCGGCGAGATGGTTGGTCAGCAGCGGTGCCGTCTTGCTCGGTGTCATCGTGGGTCCTCTTCCTCAGGTCAACGGCGTCATCGCGACGCCGGCGGCCGTCACCTCGACGAGGTGACGGTCTGGGATGTCCTGCCAGTCGGGGTGGTCGTCGTAGGGCTCGCTGGCCAGCACGACCCCGTCGGGCCGGCGCAGTATCGACACCGTCTCGCCCCACACGGTGGCCAGCATCCGGGAACCGTTGGCCGCCAGGATGTTCAGCCGCGCCGACGGATCGGACTCCCCGACCCGGCGCACGGTGTCGCCCAGGCTGTCCAGTCCCTCGGCGAAGATGTGCGCGGCCAGGATCGCGCTGTCGACCGTCGATTCCGCGGTTCGCGACACCGGCAGCACCGCCCGGTCGACGATGCCGTTGTGCGACAACAGCCACTCGCCGTCGGTGAACGGCGCCGATGCCGACGGCTCGATGGGCATTCCGACGGTGGCCGAGCGGACGGCGGCCACCACACACGCACTGCGCAGCGCCGGCGCCACCGATGCCAGCGACGCATCGCCCCACAACGGCGCGGCGCTGCGCCAGCGCCGCGGTGTCGCGCCGTCGAAGAAGCCGACACCCCAGCCGTCGGCATTGAGCAACCCGTGCTTCTGCCGTCGGGGTGAATAGGACTGCACCAGAAGCCCGTTCGCCGGTTCCAGGATCAGTGACGACACCGAGACGGGGTTGCCGAGCCAGCCCAGATGACGACACATCAGCCGCGCACCTCGTCAACCGACCAGGCCAGCCGCACGCCGGAGAAGATCTGACGACGGATCGGGTGGTCCCAGTTGCGGAAGCTGGGCCGCAGGATGTCGCCGGCCACGGCCCAGGAACCGCCGCGCAGCACCCGGTAGTCACCGCTGCCGGTGCCCTCGAAGAACGGCTGCGAATAGCGGTCGTAGATCATCGGCGTGAAACCCGGCCACGGGCGCAGCGGTGACGTGGTCCACTCCCAGACATCGCCGAGCAGCTGCTCGGCACCGTAGGCCGAGGCGCCCTCCGGGTAGGCCCCCGCGGGCGCGGGACGCAGCGCGTCGCCGCCGAGATTGGCGAGGTGCGCATCGGGTTCGGCGGCGCCCCAAGGGAATCGGCGCCGTTGTCCGGTCGTGGGATCCCACGCGCAGGCCTTCTCCCACTCCACCTCGGTGGGTAGCCGCGCCCCGGCCCAGGCGGCGTAGGCCTCGGCTTCGTAGAAGCTGACGTGCTGCACGGGCTCGTCGGGCGGCAGCTCCTCGACATGCCCGAACCGGACCCGCGTGGTGCCGTCGGCGTTCCAGAACTGTGGCGCCACCAGACCCGCCTGCTGCCGATGCGCCCAGCCGGCCGCCGACCACCACCGGGGCTGCCGGTAGCCACCGTCGGCGATGAACTCGCGCCATTCGGCGTTGGTGACCGGCACCCGGCCGATCCGGAACGACGGCACGTCGACGACGTGCGCCGGGCCCTCGTTGTCGAGCGCGAAAGGTTCGTCGGCCGCGTCGACACCGAGTACGAACGGTCCGCCGGGTACCAGCACCGAGGTGCCGGCGACCCCGTGACGCCCCCGCGGCAGGACGGCGCCCGGCCCCAACAATGGCGGGCCGCTGCGCAGGTTCAGGGCCTGCAGCATGGTCTCGTCGTGCTGGTTCTCGTGGCTGATCACCAGGGCGAACGGGAACTGGGCAGCGGCCTCGTCCGGCGCCCGGTCAAGGGCGTCAAAGGCTTTCGACCGGATGGTGCGGCAGAAGGCGCGCGCATCGGTCGGCGGCAATAGCGGCAACGACACCCGGCTGGCGCGCGAATGCACGAACGCGTCATACAGACCGTCCACGTCGGGCGGCAGCAGGCCGGGACGGTTCAGGTCGCCGCCGCGCAGCAGCCACAGTTCTTCCTGCTGACCGATGTGCGCGAGGTCCCACACCAGCGGACTCATCAGCGGGTCGTACTGACGCAGCAGTTCGGCGTCGTCGAACTCGACAAGGGCCAGAGTCCGGTCCCGGGCCCTGGTCAGCCCTCGGGCCAACAGCTCGCGCGTACTCACACCCCACCTTTCAGCCGGTCATCACATGCCAACCCGGTGATGGCCGAATCGATTCCGTGAGCGACGACCCGGTCCGCGAAGTCATCGGCCGCGCTGCGCCCTTGCCGTACCTGCCGCAGCAGCCGGTCCATCGAGTCCGCCACATCGGCCGGCGCGGCCTCGGCGGCCGCTTCCACACATCGCACCGCGGCCGCCTGCAGCCGCGGATCGGCCAGGCCCACCCGCGCCGCCTGATCCCATGCGGTGGCAACCGATTCCGTTGCCTCCCAAGCGATCTGCGACAGCCGAGCGTCGTCCAGCAGCGTCACCAGGGTGAACACGACAGCCGGCCACAGGTCGTCGGACACGGCGTCTAGGTAGCGGATCTCCAGCCAGCGCCGCGGCCGGACCGGCGGGAACAGCGTCGTCAGGTGGTAGTCGAGGTCGGCCTCGGTCGGCCGGCGCCCACCGAGCAGCGTGCGCCCGTCCGCCCAGTCGGCGAACGGCACCCATTCGGTGACCGGCTCAGCCTCCGGCGTGTGCACGAGCATCACCGGCGCCTTGAGGGCGTAGCGCGCCCAGTCGTTGGCCGGATCGTCGCCGCTGGCACCGAGAACGGGCCCGCAGCGGGCGGTGTCCAGCTGGCCCCAGATGCGCTGCCGCGTGCTCTGCCATCCGGTGAATTCGCCGCCCAGCATCGGCGAACTCGCCGACACCGCGGTCATGGTGGGGCCGAGCGCGTGGGCAAGCCGGACGCGGTCGGCCCAGCCCTCGCGCGGGCCGGCGTCGACATTGATCTGCAGCGAGGCGGTCGACGTCATCATCGCGGCCCCCGCGGCACCCGTCCCGCCGGCCGCGAAGAACGCCTCCATGGCCCGGTACCGGCCGCCGGGGTTCACCCGGGCCTGTGGCCGGAGCGGGTCCACGCCGACCTGCAGCAGGCCCAGACCACGGCGCCGCAACGACTCCCGGAGCACGGCCTGATCGGCCTGCATCGCCGCGATGGCGGCCCCGGCGCCGTCCATCGGCGGACCCGACAGTTCGATGGCGCCGCCGGGCTCCATGGTGATCGTGCTGCCACCGGGTAGCTGCGGAACGGCCTCGACGGCCTGCGTGAGCTCATCCCAGCCGGGACGCCGCGTCAGGTCGGACAGGTCGAAGCAGTGCGCCTCCAGTTCGAGGCCGACGCGGCCCACCGGTCCGTCCCGCAGGCACCCGCCGCCGGCCAACAGCGCGGCGCTGTACGCGCTCGACAACTCGGGGTATTCGGCGTGCGGACGACACATGGCGGTAGCGGTGCCCATCTGAACATCCCCTTCCGGGACCGGGGGCCTGGCCCCGCATCCGTTGGTTGGTGTTCCCGGACCAAGTCTGCGTTACACAGTCAGACGCGTCCCGAGCATTACCTGTTCGTCCGACGATGCCATGAGGCACCGACAAAAATCTGCGCAATATATGTGCGATGCCTGACTCACCCCGGACATGGTCATTGCCCCAACGCGTTCTGCATGGCTCCGGCCAGCACGTTGACCGCGAGGCCGGCGTTGCCGGATTGGCAGACTTTCGCCTGCAGCAGAACGTTCTCCCGCAGCCGGGTCTGCGCGAAACAGCGGCGATCGGTGCCCGCTTCCTGCTTGACCCACGCCTCGTCCGCCGGGCCGGCCTGCGCGCCCGCGAAGCTCCACACCTCGGTCCGGCCGTCCTCGAGGTGCATCGCGGTGGTCTGGCCCGAGCAGCCGGCGGTCCGGTCGACGACCCGGTGGAACGCCCGTGACGCGGCCTCGGCGGTCGCGAATACACCCACCACCTGCTTGGCCGCGTGGCTGTCATCGGTGGCCGCCGTCTGCGCCACGGCGCCGTTGAACGACGCCAGGTCCGGGTCGCCGTACACCTCGGGCAGTCCGATGTCGGCCCAGTTGTTGCACGCCGGGAGATCGACGAAGAAGCCCTGGAACGGCGCGGTGAAGGTGGACTCCCAGCCCATCGGTGCGCCGACCACATTGCCCACGGATCCCTTGCCCAGTACGGCGTACGACACCACACCCGGATCCGAAGGCCTGGCGGCAGCGGCCGGCGCCAGGGCCAGGGCCGCGGTGACGCAGGCTGTGAACCAGATCGGGCGCGCAGTCATGGCTTCGATGATGCCAGTTGCGGCCCTCTTGTCAGCCGGTCAACCGGGCGGTGGCCCCGGCATCGACCGGCAGGACCGTGCCGGTGATGTGGGTGCTGTCCGGGTGTGCCAGGAACATGACCGCGCGCGTGATCTCCGCGGGCTTCAGGAAGGGCACCGGCTGCAGGTGCAACGACGCGAACACCGATTCCACGTCGGCGAGCGTCGGTTTTTCGAGATCGGGTCGCATGGTTCCGAACAACGCGTCGTTGAAGGTCATCGGGGTTTCGACGTTGCCGGGCGCCACGGCATTGACGGTGATGCCGTACCCGGCCAGATCGTGCGCGGCGACCTTGGTCAGTCCGATGACGCCCCATTTGGAGGCGGCGTACGCGGCCTGCGCGAAGTTTCCGCTGCGGCCCAGCATCGAGGACACCGTGACGATCCGCCCGAACCGGCGCGCGATCATCCCCGGCGCCACCGCGGCGATGGTGTTGAACGTGCCGGTGAGATTGGACCCGATCACTTCGTCCCACTGCGCCGACGGGACATCGGGCAGCATCGCGATCGCACTGACGCCGGCGTTGGTGACAGCGATGTCCACGCGGCCGAGCTCCGACTCGACGCGGGCCACGAACTGCTCCAGCGCACCGCGGTCGGCCGTCGACAGTTTCGCTGTGAGACAACGCCTTCCGGTCGCCTCGACCATCTCGGCGGTGGTGGCCAGATCTGCTTCCGTCGCCAACGGGTATGCGATCTGTTCGTTGTTCTCGCACCGGTCGCAGATGGCGATATCCGCGCCTGCTTCGGCGAGTGCCACCGCGTGCGATCGGCCCATTCCTCTTGCGCCGCCGGTGATCAGCGCAACGCGGCCATCAAAGTCGCCCATACAGCTCCTATCTCAGTTCGGCTTGCCGGTGACCACGCAGTGGGTGCGGCTGTAGATGGTGGGCATGCACAGATTGCAGTGTGTGCAGCCCGATTTCACCGTCTTGTCGGCTCGAATGCGGTTGAGTAGGTCGGGTTCGGCGAGCAGCGCCCGGCCCATCGCAACGAACTCGAAACCCTCGGCCATGGCCAGATCCATGGTTTCGCGGTTGGTGATGCCACCGAGCAGGATCAGCGGCATCGACAGTTCGGCCCGGAACTGCCGGGCCTGCTCGAGCAGGTAGGCCTCCTGGTACGGGTACTCCCGGAAGAACTTGTGCCCGCTCATCCGGATACCCCAGCTGATCGGCGGCCTGAAGTTCGCCGCGAACTCTTTGACCGGCGCATCGCCGCGGAACAGGTACATCGGATTGACCAGCGAGCTGCCGGCGGTGAGTTCGAGCGCGTCCAGGGCGCCGTCCTCTTGCAGCCAGGTGGCGGTCTGCAGCGACTCGGCCATCGGGATACCGCCCCGGACGCCGTCGCTCATGTTGAGTTTGGCGATCACCGCGATCCGATCACCCACGGCCTCCCGTACGGCCTGCACCGTGCCGCGGGCCACCTTGGCCCGGTTGTACAGCGAGCCACCGAACTCATCGCGGCGCTTGTTGATCAACGGCGACAGGAACGAGGACGCGAAGTAGTTGTGGCCCAGGTGCACCTCGACGGCGTCGAACCCGGCCTCGATCGCCAGGCGGGCGGCGTTCGCGTGCGCGGCCATCACATCGTCGATGTCGGCGCGGGTGGCCTTGCGGGCGAACCGCATCGACAGCGGGTTGAACAACCGCACCGGCGCCAACGCGGTGGCCTTGTTGGTGCGGGCATTGGCGACCGGGCCGGCATGCCCGATCTGCGCGCTGATCGCCGCCCCCTCGGCATGCACCGCCGCGGTCAACTTCTGCAGCCCCGGGATCGCTTCCGGGCGCATCCACAACTGCCACCCATCGGTACGCCCACCCGGGGCCACCGCGCAATAGGCCACCGTCGTCATCCCCACCCCACCGGCGGCGGGCAGCCGGTGATAGCGGATCAGATCATCGGTGACCAGCGCATCCGGCGTCGCCGCCTCGAACGTCGCGGCCTTGATGATCCGATTACGCAACGTGATCGGACCGAGCTTGGCCGGCTGGAAGGGATCGGGTGCCATTCTGCGCGGAGTCCTTTCGATAAGTCGTGTTACAACAACGTCTTTCACGGCTTCGCACCGTGCTGGGTGGCAGTTCCGGGCGGAATCTGGAACGGGTCGGCGGCCTGGCCGGACAGATTGGCGAGCGCACCGATCAGGAAATCCGGCGGATTGACGATCTCGGACAGCCGCGGCATGTTCGGGTCGAGCGCCGAGGTGGTGAGCATGTTTTCGCCGAGCCGCCGCAGGGTGAGGTCGAATGTCGAAAAGACGTTGAGATAGTCGCCTCGAACGGCGTTGCGCAGGTACTTCTGGGAGAACGGGAACGTGGGCAGGATTTCCAGATCGTGAATGAAGTCATCGGCGTTGTCGTTGAGGGCCTTGATGATGGGAAATATGTCCCTGAGATCGGCAGCGAAGTCGTCCTTGGACTGCGACAGAACGCGTTCGGCAGTCGAGGCCAATCGGCGCAGTGCGGCGAACGCCGCGACGATGTTGGCGCGATTTCGGTTCAGGGCATCGAGTGCGGCGGGCAGCGTCTCCAGCGTCCGCGCCAGCGCGCCGGCGCCGTGCGCCAATGCTGCCGCTGTCCGGTCGACGCCTTCGATCGCCGTGATGATGGTGCCCGTTTGCGCATCGAGGAAGCCGGTCAACTCGGCCAGCTTCGCCACCAATCCGGTGAACGTGGTCGCGCGTTCGGCCACAGCTGCGTACGCCTCGTTCGTAATATCCTGCAGGGCACCGAGATTGCCGTTGTTGACGATGACACCGAGCGCGGCCAGCACCTCTTCGGTGGTGGGATAGTGACCTCCCCGGCCGAGCCGGAGGTGCGCGCCGTCGGCCAGCTTGGCGGGCACCGGCTGGTTCGACGGCACCAGTTCGACGTGCTGGGAGCCCAACAGCGAGGTTTGCCCGACCATCACCGACACGTTTTCGGGGAGATCAACGTGGCGGTCCAACGAAAGACGAACGGCCGCATACACGGTGCTGTCGGCGCGCTGCCTGACGGCGACCCCGGAGACGCTTCCCACGGTCACATCCCCGACCTTTACCGGCGAATTCTGCGGCAGGCCAACGACGTTGTCCAGCTCGACGGTCACCTCGAAGGAGCCCGGGCCGTGACCGGCCGTCCCCGGCAACGACAGCGAATTCAATCCGTCGAACTGGCACCCCGACAATGCGGCGGCGACACAGGCCAGGAGCGCGCAGCCGCGCAACCCGATACGACGATCACCCATTCTCCGAGCACCGGCCCTTCGATGGGTCGGGAGCTCCGCCGATGGGAATGATGATGTCGCTACCCGCCGGCCCGCTGAGCTTGATCTTGCTGGAGCAGAAGAAGATGTTGAAGAACGCACCATACGCGCCAAGTGAATTGAGCCGCAGATAGCTCTCGGCGAGGGGCTCGATGGCGGCGTTGACCTCCGCCTTGCGCTCGTAGACCCGCTGCGCAAAGGGACGCACATTCTCGAGGACGCCCTGGACCGGCCGCCGGGAGCGCTCCAGCATCTGGGTCAGCTCCGCCGACGACGCGGCCAGCGGCCCGATGGCTCCGGCGATGGGGTCACGGTCCTGCGCCAGACCGGTCAGCAGTTGCTGGAGCGTGTCGATACTGGTGCCGAACTGCCGGCTCTTCGAATCCACGCTGCCGAGAACCGCATTGAGGTTGGTGACGACGTCGCCGATGAGCTGATCCCGGCCGGATAGATTCTGCGCGAAGTTTCCTGTCGTCGAAAGCAGTTGGGACACAGCACCGCCCTGGCCCTGGAGCAGATCGATGACGGCGGCGGTGATGGCGTTGACCTTGTCGCCGTCGAGGCCCTTGAGCACGGGACGCAGGCCGCCCAAGAGCGCGTCGAGATCCACGGCGGGCTGGGTGTGACTCAGCGGGATGGTCGCCCCCGCAGCCAGCTCGTGCAAATCTCCTGCGGCGAAGGCCAATTCGAGATAGCGGTCACCGGTGAGGTTCAGATAGCGGATGACGGCCCTGGTCGACGTGTAGAGGCGGTAGCGCGAATCAACACTGAAGAGCACGTCGACGGTGTTGTCGGCGCCCAGCGACACGCGGTCGACCTTGCCCACCGGCAGCCCGGCCATCCGCACGTCCTGACCGACTGTCAGACGTGAGGCATCGGTGAACTGGGCGTGGTACCGCTCGCCCGTCCCGAACCGGAACTGGCCGAACACCACCACCAGCGCGGCGGCGACCAACAGCATCACCACGGTGAACGCAGTCACCTTCGCCCCGGCGGCCATCGCCAACCTCCTTAATTAGTGATCCAGTGGTACACTAATTACCGGCATGGCGTCAATGGCATCGCCGACAGTCGGGTGCTGTGATGATGGACCCGTGAGCAGTCAGTCAGGCCCGGGCCGGCCACGGGACGCGAGTATCGACGATCGCGTCCTGACGGCAACCCGAGAGCTCCTGTCAGAGGTCGGGTTTCAGGATTTGAGCATGCGCCTCGTCGCGCAGCGCTCCGGCGTCACGCGCGCCAGCCTGGCTCGGCGATGGCCGTCGAAGGGCGCGTTGGTCATCGATGCGGTGATGGGCGTGGCACCCGACCTGACGCCGTTCGATGGCACCGATGTCTACGGCTGGATAGATTTCGTCGTCCGCGGCAGCCGGGCCCTGTTCAACCGCCCCGATATGAAGGCTGCGGCACCCGACCTCACCCAGGCCCTGGTCGAAGACAAACAGCTGGGGCGGTCGCTGTGGAATCGGTTCACGGGACCGGCGGTCGAACTGTTCGCCGACGACGTCGGAGCACAGACCGCCGAAGAGCGGCGCAGTGCGGAACTGGATGCGCGCGCCGTCCTGATCATGGCGGCGGGTGCCGCCATGTACGTCTCCACCATCGCCGCCGACGACGACTCCACCGAGCTCGAGGAACGGATCGTCGAACTGCTGACCACCGGCTATCGAGCAGTGGTCGCGAACCGCCTGGCGGCCGAAGGGCAGGCCTAGAGCAGACGACAGGCCGCACCCTGCGCGGGCACGGCCTGTCGTGTGACGCGGGACTGTGGTGGGGTCAGCGACCGGGCTGGGCCGGTCCGGGCTGGCCGGGTGCTTGCGGTCCGGGGCCACCGGGGCCCTGTCCGCCGGGACCACCGGGGCCCTGTCCGCCGGGCCCACCGGGGCCCTGTCCGCCGGGACCCTGCCAGCCGGGGCCGCCGGGGAACATCGGATGCCACATGCCGCCGCCGCGCGGTCCGTGGCCCTCGCGGAACTCCGCGGTGTCATGCCCGCGGTGGTGCTTGTGCCAGCCGTGGTGGCCGCCGCCGGAATGCGCGCCGAGAATGAAGCCGGAGAAGAAAATCGTCGCGACGATGAACACGATGCCCGCGACGATGCCAACCCACGCCAGCACCTTGTTCAGCTTGCTGGGCTCGTGCTCGGCGGGCGGGGTGGCCACTGCGGTGGCCGTTGCTACGGGCGGGAAGGAGTCCGTCGGGGTGTCCGGCGCCTCTGGCGTTTCTTTAGGGGTTTCGTCACTCATGCCATCGATGATCCGTCCGTCAACCACTGCGGTGGCTAGGTTGCGCGTAAGAATCAGCTATGAGGCGCGCGGCGCGGTAGCGTGGCCTGTGTAGCGGAGCTTCGGCCGGGCTTTGGGGGCCGGCCGACGCTCCGATATCAGCACGCGCGGCAGAAAAGGTGAGATGTCCAGAACCACCCTGCGCGCCGCGGCTCTCGCCTGCGGCACCGCGTTGCTCCTGACCCTCACCCCGGCGTGCGCGAAGCAGACCGCCGTGCTGACGGGCCCGGCTCCGACGGCGTCGCCCACGGCTGCCTCCCACACCCAAGCGCCGGCACCGACGACCAAGAGCAAGTCCGGGCTGCCCGTCTGCCAGCTGTCGTCGCTGCCACCCGAGACCACCACCACGGTCGACCTGATCCACCGCGGCGGGCCGTTCCCCTATTCACGCGACGGCATCGTGTTCGGCAACTTCGAGCGCCGGCTGCCGAACCAGCAGCGCGGCTACTACCACGAGTACACGGTGCCCACGCCGGGCGCGAAGACGCGCGGCACCCGACGGGTCATCACCGGCGGCGAGCCGCCGACCAACCCACCGGAGTTCTACTACACCGGCGACCACTACGAGACGTTCTGCCAGATCGGAGGAGCGTGAAGACGTTCACCGTGCGGGGTGCGCGGATCCATTCCCGCGCAGACCTTTTCACCGAGCTGGGGCACGCCGTCAACGGCAGCGGCGGCTACTTCGGCAGCAATCTGGACGCACTGGCCGACTGCCTCGGCGGCGGCTTCGGCACGCCGGACGACGAGCCGTTCCGCTTCGTGCTGACCGACAGTTCAAAAGCCAAGAAGGCGTTGGATTCTCACACCTGGAGCGGACTGCTCGAGGTGTTCGACAGCGCCGGCGTCGACCTGGTGCTGCGCTGACAACAGCGCCTAG
>NZ_JAYXBQ010000028.1:0-2705 GCF_039668335.1 Mycobacterium sp. SM3041
CCCATGGACAAGCCGACCCATCGTCTCGGCGGTGCACAGCTCATTCGTCCCGCACCGGGGAGCCGTGCAAAAAATGGGCGATCAACGGAACCAACGTGTGCGGCACTCACGGCGGGAAAGCGCCGCAGGTGATCGCCAAGGCTCGCCAGCGATTGCAGGAAGCTGCCGACAGGATGGCTCAGAACCTATTGGGTATGGCAGACAACGACAGCGGCAGAACGCCGAGTTACGTTCAATTGGCGGCGATTAACTCAGCGTTGGACCGGGCCGGGGTTGCCGAACCGAAAGACGTGACTGTGACGGTCAAGCCGTTTGAGTCCATCCTGACCGAAATCGAGGGTGGCTCGCGTGACGCCTATCGCCGGTCAATTGGCGATGAGCGTGCCGGGGAGCTGCCCGCGTTTGGTGAGATCGAAACCGCCGCACCTGGCGGGCCACGGGTGCTCGGAACCACGTTCGACGGCCACGACGTGATCGAGGGTGAGCTAGTCGAGCTGGGAGACGACGCCGAGCACCCGGCCAGCGTGGGCCAGGGCGAGATGGACGGGGGTTACCCGTACGACGACGGCCACGACGGTACCCAAGGCCGTAGAGACTCAATGGCGAATTACGGCCCGACGATGCGCCTGCCGAACGGTGGCTATATGCCGACAGAACAGGCGATGGAAGTCGCAAGCGAACAGAACCGCATTGCGAAACGAAATCTGCGTAGGTGATGAGTCGAATTGGCGAGGCATAGCGGCCAGGTGCGAACAGGTGAAGATCCGCGCACCTGGTCGACACGCTGCGGTAGCGTAGGTGTCGCACAACCTAAAGATTACGCGGCAGGCCAGGTCAGAGCGTTTTGGCCGGTCTGCCGCACACGGTGAGAAGGGGCGGAGCGATGGCAGCACAGTCACGGCGCAAGCTGGTGGCTTACCTGCGCGTGTCCACCATTGAGCAGGCCGCGCACGGGTTCGGGCTGGATGCACAGCGAGCGGCCATCCAGAGCGCCGCCAAGGCACTCGATGCCCGCGTGGTGGCGTGGTGTACCGATGAGGGTCTGTCAGGCGCTCTGGGGGTGGAGAAGCGGCCAGGGCTGGCCGACGCGCTGCGCATGATTGACGACGCTAAAGCCGATGGCCTGATCGTTCGCGATCTAGACCGATTGGCTCGCGAAATCACGGTGCAGGAAGCGGTAATTGGCCACGTCTGGTTGCACGACGAGGCAGCGGTATTCACCAGTAATCCCCCGCAGGAAGTGCCACGCGATGACCCCGACGACCCAATGCGTACGGCAATGCGCAAGATGGCCGGGGTATTTGGCGAGCTAGAACGCATGTTGGTGGCCAAGCGGCTGCGCGACGGGCGACGGGCGAAGGCTGCTGCCGGTGGGCACGCAACGGGGTCTGTGCCGTTCGGCTGGCAGGCAGAGAAGCGCAGCGCGACCAACCCCAATGGCGCGTTGGTGCCGGTGCCGAGTGAGCAGGCAGCGCTAGAGCGAATGAAAGCACTTGCAGCACAAGGGAAGTCAACGCGTCAGATCGCGGCCACACTGACCGCCGAGGGGCACAAGGCCAAGCGTGGGGGTCCCTGGTCGCACGGGGCGGTCGCTCGGATTCTGGCCAGGAATGTCAATGTGGAAAATGTGGAACAGGAGAATTGTGGCAAGTAGCAACGATGGTTGGAGCGAGGGCGACGAGGAGCTGCGGCGCATTACAGCGCACCACGAAGCGGGCCACGCGGTGGCAACGTACGTGAGTGGTGGCACAGTTCATGCGAT
This sequence comes from Mycobacterium sp. SM3041, assembly GCF_039668335.1. NCBI lineage: Bacteria > Bacillati > Actinomycetota > Actinomycetes > Mycobacteriales > Mycobacteriaceae > Mycobacterium > Mycobacterium sp. SM3041. The sequence continues at coordinate 1,763 of NZ_JAYXBQ010000028.1, forward strand.
TTCGATAGCTCCGGACGCAGAGTACTTGGGTCAAACGTTGGCGAGCCCGTCGTCCGCTACCGGAGCCGCTTTCGCTATCCATGCCGGACCGTGGGCGGAAGCTCGCTCGCGATGGAAATTGTCGAGCTTTGACCTCGACGACCCTTACCAAGGAAAGTTGTTTGAGGACATGGTTTTCCATGCGTGGACGTTGAACGCTCACGGAAATGGTGCGCCGAGTGACGGGGACTTTTGGGTGATGGCGACGGACCGGGAAGAGGTCGAGGGCGTGGTGGTGGTTGACCACGAGTATCGGCGTCATCAGTGGAACAGAGAGCTCGAAAACTATTGGGAAGCAACGAAGGAGGTCGCGACTTTGTTGCTTCGCGGTGACACTATCGGTCAGCACGAGGTATCCGCCATCGTGGAACGTTTGAATCCTGGTGCGAGAAGGCTGATTTGAATGGGTGAGACGAAGCATTGGGCAGCGCGGCCTGATTCAGGCAGGGAGGTCTGACCGTGGCATACGTTCGCAAGCATGAGACCAAGACGGTTGAGCGCGGCAAGGTCAAGTACCGCTATGAGGTGGTTTACCGGGCGAAAGTGCGCACCGACGATGGGCGCACGGTTACCCGTTTGCGTCAGGAAACGCACCCGACCAAGGCCGCTGCTGACGCTCGCGCTGCCGAGCTAAATGCCCGCAAGCACCGCCGAGCGGTTGACCCGGCAGAGGCGCGCAAGCGCGGCAACCGCACGTTTGGCGAGTGGGCTGGCGATTGGCTCGACAGCCAGCGTTTGCGCCAGGTGGGCGGCTACGTGAAGCAAAACACCGTTGACGGGTACGCCAATCTGTTGGACCTGTACGTATTGCCCGAGTTCGCAGACGAACCGATCGGCTCGATTGACGTGATGGCCATTGATCGGTTCATGGCGCGGCTATCGGTACGGAAAACCCGCTACGGCA
>NZ_JAYXBQ010000029.1:0-917 GCF_039668335.1 Mycobacterium sp. SM3041
CCCGAAGCGGAGTGATCTACCCATGGCCAGGGTGAAGCGCGGGTAAGACCGCGTGGAGGCCCGAACCCACTTAGGTTGAAGACTGAGGGGATGAGCTGTGGGTAGGGGTGAAAGGCCAATCAAACTCCGTGATAGCTGGTTCTCCCCGAAATGCATTTAGGTGCAGCGTTGCGTGTTTCTTGCCGGAGGTAGAGCTACTGGATGGCCGATGGGCCTCACCAGGTTACTGACGTCAGCCAAACTCCGAATGCCGGTAAGACAAAAGCGTGGCAGTGAGACGGCGGGGGATAAGCTCCGTGCGTCGAGAGGGAAACAGCCCAGATCGCCGACTAAGGCCCCTAAGCGTGTGCTAAGTGGAAAAGGATGTGCAGTCGCGAAGACAACCAGGAGGTTGGCTTAGAAGCAGCCACCCTTGAAAGAGTGCGTAATAGCTCACTGGTCAAGTGATTGTGCGCCGATAATGTAGCGGGGCTCAAGCACACCGCCGAAGTCGCGGCATCCGCAAGGATGGGTAGGGGAGCGTCCTGCATCCGGTGAAGCAGCCGAGTGATCGAGTTGTGGAGGGTGTGGGAGTGAGAATGCAGGCATGAGTAGCGAATAGGCAAGTGAGAACCTTGCCCGCCGAAAGACCAAGGGTTCCTGGGGCAGGCCAGTCCGCCCAGGGTGAGTCGGGACCTAAGGCGAGGCCGACAGGCGTAGTCGATGGACAACGGGTTGATATTCCCGTACCCGTGTGTGTGCGTCCGTGATGAATCCATTGTGCTAACCATCCAAATGGCACGTGATGATCCTTTCGGGGATCACGTGTTGCCGGCTGCGTGGGACCCTGGTGGGTAGTAGTCAAGCGATGGGGTGACGCAGGAAGGTAGCCGTACCGGTCAGTGGTAATACCGGGGTAAGCCTGTAGGACGAACGAT